>CALVJE010000001.1 GCA_944331725.1 uncultured Bacilli bacterium
GCAAATCCGACAGCAGGAAGTAATCCTCCAGCTACTTGGAATCCATTAATTAACCAATCTGGCATTGCTTCTACTAAAGCTTTTAATGGTTCTTGTGCAGCATATACTGATAGGAATGTTAAAATACCAGTAGCAATACTTGTAAGAACTATTCCATAAAAACATAGTTTAAATAATCCTTTAATATTTCCTTCTTTAGCGTATCTTTCAGCAGGACCATTGAAAGAAACAAAAGCTGTATTTCTAACAGTCCATAAGAATTGTAATAATACTCCAAATGGATATGCTAAAGCTAAACTAGTCGCTACATTACTTCCTGTAATGTGCGCAAAAACAACAGTCATAACACTAGTTAGTAAGGCTTCAGGAACAGAAGCTCCTCCAATTGCAGCAATACCTGCAAAAGCAAGTTCTACCATACCACCAGCAACTAATCCTGTATTTAAATCACCTAGGATAGCACCTACTATAGGACAAACAATAATTGGTCTAAATAGGAATAGTGCTTCTAGATGTCTGTCAACAACAAGGATCATAACTACTAAAGTTATAATTATTCCTTGTAATAATGTTATTTCCATAATTCTTTCTTCCTCCCTTAAAATTCTTCTTTTGGTGAATCAGGTGTATCTTGAATATAAATTTTATCAACGTGTTTCTTGATATAATTTAAATCATCAAGATCTTCTTTACTAACAGAAACCTTATCTGTTAGTTTCTTTTCACCTTCATCATAATACATATTACCAATATCTACCTCCTTTATCTTAACACCTCCTTCAATAACCCTCCTTAAGTCTTTAGGAGTTTGACATATCAATAAAATGTGTTGATCATCTGATGCCTTATCTATAATATCAATAGTCTTCTGGATAGTAAAAAATCTTGTGTCATAACCAAGTGATGAAGCTGCCATTTTCATAACACTTTTCTCTATTTCATTTTCTGCAGTCTCATCATCTGCTACAACAATAAGGTTTGCCCCTACTGCCCCTGCCCATAGACAAACTATTTGTCCGTGAACTAATCTGTTATCAATTCTTGCTAATAAAATATTATTATCTTTTGCCATTTTATCTCCTCCTTTTAATAATATTTACCATATATTTTCTTAGCTTTACTATCTAAGTAAGCCTCTACTTCTTTAGATGTCTTTAATGTTAATACATAATCTGTAATCTCTTTCGCTTTCTTACTATCTATCATAGATATTAGTTTCTTAACTTTTAAAACCATACTAGCATTAACACTAAATTCTTGTAATCCTAATCCAACAAGTAGAATAATTGCCAGTGGATCCGCAGCCATCTCTCCACACATACCAACAAACTTATCTTTTTTATCTAAACAAGAGTCTATAGTCTTTTTAATAAGTCTAATAACTCCTGGATTATAGAAACTATAAAGATTACTAACAGTTGGATTTAATCTATCAACTGCAACTGTATACTGGATTAAATCATTAGTACCAATACTAAAGAAATCAACTTCATCTATTAAAATATCACTAATAACCGCTGCACTAGGAACTTCTATCATAATACCTACTTTAATATTTTTATTAAATGGTATATTTTTACTAGCAAGTTCTCTTTTCGCTTCATCTAGTATCTCATTAGCTTTATAAACTTCTTCAAGTGATGATATCATTGGATACATTATCATAACATTACCATAATGACTAGCTCTTAAAATCGCTCTTAAACTTACTTTAAAGAACTCCTTATTATCTAAACAATATCTTATCGCTCTATATCCTAAGAAAGGATTTTGTTCATCTCCAATATCTATATAAGGACACTTCTTATCGCCACCGACATCAAGAGTTCTAATAATTAATGGTTTACCATTAAGTTTTTCTGCAAATGTTTTATAAACGTTAAATAAGTAATCTTCTTCTGGAGCAGTACTTCTATTTAGGAATAGAAACTCTGTTCTAAACAATCCTATTCCATCAGAATTTACTTCAAGCAATTTATCAAGTTCTGATAAATCTCCTGCATTTGCAGTTATTTCTAAGTTTTTATTATCTTTAGTTAAAGATGGTTTATCTTTCATTTCCATCAAAGATTCTTTAAGCATCTCTTCTTTTTTTATTTTCTCTTTAATAGCATTAATATTAGTATCTGTTAAATTATTTTCAATAAAACCTTCATTACCATTTACATAGATTAACTCTCCATCCATTAAAGTTTTACTAATCTCTTTTATACCAAATACTGAGGGAATTCCAAGAGTAGATGCAAGTATTGCCACGTGACTTGTCTTCCCACCTATTTCTGAAATTATTCCTTTAACGTGTTCTATATTATTAGAAAGTAAAACTGAAGGTGGAATTTCTTCTGATACTAAAATAGTATCTTCAGTTAAAGTACTTAAATCTATCTCTTTAATACCTAAAGCTTTTCTAATAAGTTTATTAGTAACATCTTCTATATCTTTACTCCGCTCTTTTAAATAAGCATTATCAACTAATGATAACTCCTCAGCTTTTCTTTTCATTACTTTAGTAATAGCAGTTATTTTATCACATTTTTCTTCATCTATTACCTCTTCCATAGAAGTTATCAAAGACTTAGAATTTAAAAGAATCTTATAAAAATTACATAACTGTTTTATATCATCTGATAAAGCATTAATCTCTAACTCTTCATAATCTTTAACAACACTATCTAAAACTTCTTTTAATTCTTCTTTTTCTTTTGTAAGTTCCTCTAAAGTTTCAAGTTTTTGTGTCTTTATCTCTGGTATTTTAGTATTTATTATATATACTTTACCTAAAGCTAAACCATTACCTACTTTATTACCTAAGTACTTCATCTACTCCTCACCTTTTTCAATATATTCACATATTGCATCTAGTGCTTTCCCCTCATCATCGCCATCTACCTCAACAGTTAATTTATCTCCACAATTTATATTTCCCATCATAACTTCTAGTACTTCTTTAGCATTTATACTATTTCCATTATGAATAAGTTTAATATCAGAGTTAAATGTAAGAGCAAGTTCCACTAAAACACTACCTGGTCTTGCGTGTAATCCTGATACACTTTTAACAACAACATCTTTTTTTACCATAATCTTACCTATCCTCCATCTTGTATTTTATCTTATAAAGTAATCATAGCATAGTTAAGTTCAATTTACAAATTATTTTAAACTATTAAGTAAAATTAAGTAAAGACAAATTACAATGTTTTTTGTACTGATAATTATTATTAATAAAATTTAAAAGTCCTGAAAGGTTCTGAAAGAAAAAATACATTATTAAATAGGACATTCTATTTAATAATGTATTTACCAAATTTATCATATTTAGTAGTTCCGTTCCATTCAATAATTTAGTTATTTATACATTAAAAAGACTAACTTAAGTTAAGCTAGTCTACACAAAATTCATATTACCAATCATCATATCAGTTAATGTTTTACCAAAAAGTTCTAAAAAGTTAAGCTTATCTACATTTTCCGTTACTGTTAATACTTCTTCTTTAACTTTATTATTATCACTATCTTTAACTATTATTTTACCTACTTCATCTCCTATTTTTAAAGGTAGATTATTATTGGTTACTTTTATATCATAAGTATATTTTTTAGTATCTGCACTTTTTTTTGAAAGAATGGCTATATCATTAAGTGGTACTAAACTGATCTTAGAACTAGTCGCTTTATCTAAACTTATTTCCTTTACGATATCATCTGTTGTTTTTAATATTTCTATTTTATAATTATTAAAACCATAATCAAGTAAACTCATCGTCTCACTATTCCTAGTCTGGCTATTCTCTTCTCCTAAAACAATAGCGATAAGTCTTAAATCATCTCTTTTAGCAGTCGCTGCTAAACAATACTTAGCAGCATCAGTATGTCCTGTTTTTAGTCCATCAGCACCTTCATAAAATCTAACTAGTTTATTAGTATTAACTAACCAGAACTTATTATCAGTATCTTCTCTTAAATAGTCTTCATAAACTGATGAAAACTCTAATATTTTCTCGTGCTTTAAAAGTTCTTTTGCAATAATAGCCATATCATAAGCACTTGAATAATGTTCTTCTTCATCTAGTCCCGTACAGTTTTTAAAATGAGTATTTTTAAGTCCAAACTCTTTAACTTTCTTATTCATCATTTCAACAAATTCAACTTCACTTCCAGCAATAAACTCAGCCATAGCAACCGTAGCATCATTAGCACTAGCCATAGATATACCTTTCATCATATCTTCAACAGTCATTTCTTCCCCTGTTGTTAAATAAATTTGACTACCTCCCATACCCGATGCATTTGCACTAGCTGTTACCTTATCTGTCCATTTAATCTTACCCGCTTCAATTTGTTCAAGTATTATAATCTGAGCAACCATCTTAGTCATAGAAGCAACAGCAACTTGTTCATCTTTATTTTTTTCAAAAATTATCTCTCCTGTAGTCGCATCCATTAAAATACCAGCAGTAGCATTAGGAATAAGAGATGTATCTGTACTATTCTGATTATTTGTATTCTCTTCACTATTAGTATTATTTTCAGTTGTATTTTCATCTTCATTCAAAGTATTATTCTCATTATCATTTGTATCTTCTGCATTATCTTCTATATTAGTAGAATCTTCATTAATATTAGATTCTCTATTTTCAGTAATATTTTCTTCTGCTATTTCTGTATTATTATTCACTTCCTCCGCCTTAACAAAACACGGTATTAAAAGTATAGATAACATAATTAATAAAAATGTCTTCTTCATTAAATCAACTCCTAATAAAAGCTATGCTAATGTTAATTAAATATGATTATCTAATTATATTATAATTATTAGAAATATGATATTATGGTATTAATAAAGGTTAAAAGTAATAAAATTAAGTAAGGTGTATATTATGAAAAAGATTATTATTATTTTAAGTAGTATCATTGTTATTATCTTTATTATTCTTATGATTTTTTTATTTAATACTAACACTAAAGATAAAGATATCAAAGATGTTAAAAAAAATGAAACTAAGGAGGAAATCACTAAAGAAGAAAATAATGAATTTAGTAAATTATCTTATTATAAGGAAGAAAATCTAAATAGATATAAAGCTTATCAAAATACTAACTCTGATCTTTCTATAGAAGATATTGTTACAAGAGTTAACTTAAATTTAGATAAAGAGCCTTATACTGATACTATTCCCTCTACTAATTTAAATACTAATTATTTACTAGTTAATAAATTCAATTACTTAGATAGTAACTATATCCCAGAAAATCTAGAACTACTTGATAATAGTTATTCTAAAAGTGGTATTTACTTAGTTAAAGAAGCGAAAGATAATCTTGAAAGATTAATTGAAAATGCAAAAGAAGATGGTATGAATATTAGAGTAACTTCTGCATATCGTTCCTACACATATCAAGAAAACTTATATAATAATTATGTTAAAAATGATGGTACAGAAAATGCTGATACTTATTCTGCAAGGCCAGGATATTCAGAACATCAAACAGGACTTGTTGTTGATCTTACAAGAGCCTTTGATAATTTCAATAATTTTGAAAATACTGATGAGTATAATTGGATGTTAGAAAATGCACAAGATTTTGGATTCATTTTAAGATATCCTAAAGATAAAGAAAATATTACTACTTATACTTTTGAAGCTTGGCATTATCGTTATGTAGGCATAGAACTTGCACAAAAAATAAAGGCTAGTAACCTAACCTTTGATGAATATTATGTAAGATATTTAGAAAGTGATAAAAATTAATTTTACTCTATAAATACATTTAAGATACTTGCATAAAAGTTACTTATGTGATAAAATGTATATGTAAGAAAAATTTTCATACAATATAAAAAGAGGGAAATACTTAACTGGCGTAAGTTGAGTACTGCCCCTATTATTGGTTTCAGTACTTAATCTATGGTAGATTGAGTACTTTTCTTATGTAATTTATTTTACAAATAGTAAGATAATTAATAAGAAGATAACAATGAATAGCCCAAGTACTAAAAAGTCTGTTTTCTTCATATTATCAGGCCTCCTCCTGTTTAAGAGTAGGCAAGTACTCAATAGTTAAGATTCCCCTACAACTATAGTATCATATTAATTTCTATAGTACAAAAAAGTAATAAAAAAGTTACGAATTTTCGTAACAATAATACTTACTAATAACTTAGCCTTTGACAAATATAATGTAAGATATTTAGAAAGTGATAATAATTATAAATCACTTTTTATTTTTTTTAATAATTTAATTCTATTATCTTTAAAAGAAGTTTTTCCCTCTTTAATCATAGTTATTATTTCATCTATATTAAACCATTTAACCTCTGATAATTCTTCTTCTTGGATGATAAATTCATCTTCTTTTTTATTGCATTTAACATAATAGAAATATGTTATATGAGAATTACTTTCTTTAATAGTAACTTCTTTTTCACCATATGGGATTAACTCTTCAGAAGATACATCTAATCCTACTTCTTCTTTTATTTCTCTTAACGCAGCATCTTCTAATGTTTCATAAGCATCAACGTGTCCTGCACAAAGTCCCCATTTATTAGGAGAAAATCTTTTATTAGCGCTTCTTTTTTGTAATAATATTTCATTCTTATCATTAATAATAAATATCCCTACTTCATTATGTAATAAATTTTTATTATGAGCATCTTCCTTATCCATAATTTCTCCTGTAAAATTCCCATTTTCATCTACTATCTCAATTAATTCCATATCATTTTTTCATCTCCCAACTTTTAAAATATGCACTTCTTAAATATAAAAAAGAAAAGACAATTATTTATCTTTCTTCATCGCTTCTTCAATATCACTTTTCTTAAGTCTTAATGTTTCTTGTATTACCCTTGTTGCATTAAAACACATACCAAGAGTAAAGATATAAGCTAGGATATAAACCCAGATCAATAATACTAAAATATTAGACATTGCCCCATAAAAAACATTATAGTTAGCAAAGTAATCTACATAAAAAGCATATATCTTAGAACTTATTAACCACATAATAGTAGTAAATAAAGCCCCAGGAATAGTACTTCTACTACTTATCTTAGTATCTGGAGCGATTGTATATAGTAGTTTTAAATTATAATAAATTAAGAATAATGATATTGGCAGTTCTAAAAGTTTATAAGTATTTTCAACAAAACTAGTTAGACTATCACTATGAATAGAATTAGTAATTATCTTTATTAAAACATCTCCAAAAGCAGGAACTAGTATTAAGAATAAAAATAATATTACTAATATCAAAGTCATAAGCACTGCTTTACCTCTTCTTTTAAGTTCACTACTATCTTTTACTTTATATATTTCATTAGAAGTATTTATTATAGAATATGTTCCATTACTTGCTAAAATAAAAGCAGCTACAAAGAATACTATTACATTAAAACTTAACATACTAGTATTAGCAGTTGGAACTAAATATTCTAAAACATTACTAGGAACAACTGATTCTAATATTTCTTTAATACTTGTTGCAGGAAGCCCAAACCCACTACCTATAGTTACTACTAAAGTTATTAATGGAATAATAGAAATAACAAGAAAAAAAGCAAGCTGACCTGGTAGAATTCTCATTTCAGGTAATCTAATTATAGAAATAACTCTTTTAATAAAAATTCTCATTTTCTTACTTTTTTTCATTATTATCCCCTACTTCAATCCTTGTTTCTTTGTCATCATTTCAAGTGTCGCTTCATTAATAGCATCATCAAGACTCTTAATATCATCTTCTATCATACTATAACCAACACTAGCACCAAAATCATATGGTAAGTTTTTCATTTCTTTCTCTATCTTTTTAGCATAAGTATCTACTTGTCTTTCACTATATCCAACTAAATATACTAAAAACTCATTTCCATCAGTTCTAATTATCTCACTATTTTCAAGTTGTGTATTAACTAAAGTAGATGCTGCTGTAACAATAAGCCTATCTCCTTCTTCGTGTCCATAATTATCATTAACATACTTAACATTATTAAGATCAATTATAACAACAGCTTGTGGATAAACGTGACTACCTTCCCACTCAGGAGCTTTTTTATTTAAATAATTTCTATTCTTAAGAGATGTCAATAAATCAGTATATTTATGTCTATCTTCTTTCTTAACCTTCTTAATTTTTCTTTTATATTTAAAATAGAAATATAAAATACAAAGAGCAATTAAAGGAATAGAAACTATTAACAAAATTATTAAGAATAATCCCATAAAACTACTTCTTTCTACAAGTGATCTACTAATACTATCTAAACCACTATTTCTATAATTATAATAAGAATTAGTAGTAATTATATAGTTAAATAAATTATAGAAAGTATTATTATTATTCTTTACCATAAATTTATAATCATTCATCATAACATCTTCATATAAAACATCATAATCTTTAAAGGTATTATTCTTATATAAATTATAAACTTCTTTATCTACAACTAATAATTTATCATTAGCATTTTCTACTAAATCACTATTTGTATCATAAGTAGTAATATCACTTCTACTATTACTTTCAAAATAATTATATAAAGAAGTATCACCAATCATAGCAATATCCATATCTTTTAAGCTTTCAAAAGAAGTAACTACATCTTGATCCATTCTTTTACCTAAAACAACATACTTCTCAATAAAAGTAGATATTGTACTTTTATAATCATCATTTTGATCACCATAATTATAATAATCAAAATAAATATCAACATCACCTTTCTTTATCGCTTTAAGTAATGCTTCTTTACTACTATATTTCTTATAAGTAAAACTAATATCAGTAAGTCTACTCATTCTATTCAAGTATTCACCAGCAATACCAGATACCTTACCATCTATTTCTACTTCATAAGGATAATTCTCTACATATCCATAAACATAATTTTTCTTAACTAAATCAGTCTCATCACTAGATGAAAGTCCATTTTCACTAACATAATAATTAAAGTATGCATCATTATATTCATTAACATAATTATTATTTTTCCACTTATTAAAATATTTTCTAATAATAGTATTAAGCTTAGCATTAGATTTATCTTCATTTAAAGTTAATACTAACTTTTTACTCATCTCAGTAAAATAATAATTTATATAATAAGTACCATTCTCTATACTCTTATCCAAATACATTATATTAGGTATAATAATCATTCCTACTTCATTATTATCTAAAGCATTAAATAATTCATCTATATTTTGATATGATTTAAAAGCTAAACCAGTACCAGTTTTTAAATAATAACTAATCTCTGCTACATCATTTTCAAAAACTCCAAAAGTAACATTAGAAAAATCTCTAACACTATTAATTCTAAGATGTTCTTTACCTATAGCAATATACCCATCTGTTGCAATTAATAAATCATTATTAGAAAGTTTATCCTCATTATCTAGTATTCTAAAACTATAAGCTTTTTCATCTACTTCATTATCTTTTAAGTAAGCTATTTTATTAAATTCTAATCCAACATTCTTTTCAAAGTCATTTAAAAACTCAAAGAAAACACCTTCTCCATTTAAACCATAAAGTGGATAATCATTAATGACATTAATATCAATCATTGTACTATCATTTTCTTCAACCCATTTTTTTTCATTAACATTTAAAGAAGTCTTAGCATCTTCTCTATTATAATAAATATAAACACCAACAAACACTATTAAAACAACAAGAATAGGAACTATAATTAAAGCTTTCTTTTTCATAAAATTTTCTCCTATCTATCTTTTGTCCAAGAAAAACCATCTTTATCTTGATGTTTATAACCTATAATTGGAAAACTTGCATCATCATTATCTTTACTAATAAAAACTTGAATATCATAATAACTAGTTTGTTTTTTCTCTAAATTATCAGTAATAGTAGTAGTTAAACCTTTAGCAGTTTCTAAATCTACATCATCATTAACAGTAATTAAAACATTTAAAACTCTTCCCTTTATATCAGTACTCGCTTCTTTTACTGTATCTAAGTCTTCTAAAGATTTAATAACATCATTTGCATCACTATCTGTAATTTCTACTTTTTCTATACCATCAAGTCTATCTCCATATATCGCTCTTCCCTCATCTGGAAAGAATGTTAGTTTAATAGCAAAAACTAAAATTACAAAGATTACACAAATAATAAATGTAATCACAACAAGCTTATTATTTTTAATAAAATTTTTCATATTCTCACTTCCTAGTATAATTATTATATAATATTATTAACAAGTTATCAATTACTTATTTAACTCTAAAACTAATAAATCATTCGCTTTTTTAGGATTAACAGACCCTTTAGTTTCTTTCATTACTTGTCCCATCAAGTATTTCAAGGCTCTATCGTGACCAGATTTATAATCATTTACACTATCAGAATTATTCTCTATTACTTTAGTAATTATTTCTTTAATAAAACTATCATCAGTAATATTTTCTATTTTAAATTCTTTCTTTAACTCTTCAATACTCTTATCAGTTTCCATTAAAGAATCTATTAAGTCTTTAACATTTTTATTAGATAACTCTCCACTTTCAAGATTATCTACAACCCTAACTAATTTTTCATATGAAAGATGTGTATCATTTATTACTTTATTATGTTTATTTAAGTATGAAGATATATCTGATAGTAGTAAGTTTACAGCAGTTACATAATTAGTTTTATAATCTATTAGTCCTAAAAAATAGTCATTTAAACTTCTATTATTAATTAATTTTTCTATTTGTAAAGAACTAAGCCCTAACTTACTATATTTTTCTCTTAACTGATCAGGTAATAAAGGTAAAGTACTTAAAGAATCTCTAATAAATTCATCAGTAAGTTCTAAATAAGGAATATCTGGTTCGATAAAATAACGATAGTCATTACCCGTTTCTTTAACTCTCATAAGAATAGTTTTATTATTTTTATCATCAAAACGTCTTGTTTCTTCTTTAATTATTCCACCATTATTTAATATTTCTTCTTGTCTTTTAATCTCATAGTCTATAGCAAGACCAACATTATGGATGGAACTAACATTTTTAACTTCTACTTTTGTACCAAAATTATCATCCTTACTAATAGAAATATTAGGTTCACATCTCATACTACCTTCTTCCATTTTACAGTCACTAATATCAGCATAAAACAATAATTCTTTTAATTTAGTAAGGTAGGCCATCGCTTCTTTACCATTTTTTATACAAGGTTTAGTTACTATTTCTATTAAAGGTACCCCTGCTCTATTAAAGTCAAGTAAACTAACATTACCACGATGGGCACTCTTACAAGTATCTTCTTCAATATGTAACTCTTCTATTTCTATTTTTTTCTTAACACCATCTACTTCTATTTCCACATAACCATTTCTACCTATAGGTGTTCTATTTTGCGTAATTTGATAATTTTTAGGATTATCTGGATAAAAGTAATTTTTACGGTCAAAATGCATTCTACGAGTAATATCACAGTTTAGGATATGAGCAGTACGTACTCCTTGTCTAATTATTTCTTTATTAAGAGTAGGAAGAGTTCCAGGATATCCTAAATCTATAACATTAACAGAAGTATTAGTAGCCATACCATAAGAATTAGCACTTGATGAAAAAAGTTTACTTTTACTTTTAATTTCAACGTGTACTTCTATACCAATAGTAGGAGTAAATTCACTCATCTAAAGCACCTCCTTCTATATTACTTGCAAACTTATAAATAGTCGCTTCATCAAAGGCTTTACCTATTATATGTAAACCAATAGGTAGACCCTCACTATTTTTTCCAACACTAAGAGACATAGCAGGAAGTCCTGCCATATTAACAGGTATAACCAAAACATCATCCATAAAAGCTTTATGAGGATCATCTTTAGTAATTCCCAACATAGGCGCGACTCTTGTAGTAGTAGGACCAATAATTAAATCATAGTCTTTAAAGATACGATTAAATTCTTTAGTAATATCATCACGTACCTTCAAAGCTTTATCATAATAGATTTTAGCATTCTCACCACTTAAAATATATGAACCTACCATTATTCTTCTTTTAACTTCATCACCAAAACCTTCTCCTCTAGTTTCAGCATACATTGAATCAATATCTTTTACATCACTTGCTCTAAAACCATAACGAACACCATCAAATCTTGCTAAATTACTACTAGCTTCTGCCATAGCGATTATCTGATAAAGGTTAACTGCAGTATCTAAATAACGCATATCAACAATATCAACAACAGCACCGTTTTCTTTTAAGAAAGAAATAACTTCTTTAATTTTATTACTAATCTCTTCATCAACAATATCACTAATAAAGTATTTAGGCAAAGCTATTTTCATACCCTTAATGTCTTCACCAATAAGTCTTGTAAAGTTTTCTTTCTCTTTTTTTACACTAGTAAGATCTTTCTCATCTTCACCAACTAAAATATTTAATAAAGCTGCATTTTCATAAACATTTCTAGTCATTGGTCCAATCTGATCAAGACTTGAGGCAAAGGCAACTAATCCATAACGAGAAATTCTACCATATGTTGGTTTCATCCCAACAATACCTGTATAGCTAGAAGGTTGTCTAATACTACCACCTGTATCACTACCAAGAGCAAAAGGAACTAGGGAGCCTGCTACAGCACTAGCACTACCACCAGAACTACCTCCAGCAGTTCTTCTTTTATCATTAGGGTTTAGTGGTGCCCCAAAGTAACTAGTCTCACTAGTAGAACCCATTGCAAACTCATCCATATTAGTTTTACCAATGATTAGCATTTTCTTATCTTTAATTTTTTCTACAACAGTAGCATCATATATAGGTATAAAATTATCTAAAATATGAGATGCACAGGTTGTACGCATATCTTTAGTTACAATATTATCTTTAACAGCAATAGGAATACCAAAGAAAATATTATCAGGATCTACTTCACCTAAATTACCTGCTTCTTCTCTTACTTTATCATTTATAGTAATAAAGGCATTCAAATCTTTAGCATCTTCTATTCTTTTTAATGCTTCTTCTACTAAATCAAGAGGAGTTATTTTTCCATCGACTAATAACTCGTGTATTTCTAATATACTTAAATCTAAATATTTACTCATTAATCATCACCGGCACTTCTATAAAACTTCCATTCTTTTTAGGAGCATTTATTGTCGCTTCTTTAGCATTTAACATATCCCCTACAACATCTTCTCTTAATCTAGTATTATCATTAATTGGTGTATACATCATTTCATCATCAAAGTCTTTAACTTCTTTTATCTTATCTATATCATCCATTAGTACTTTAAGATCTACCCTAAACTTCTCTATTTCTTCTTCTGTTAAAGAAATACGAGCTAAGTGTGCTACGTGTAATACTTCTTCCCTACTTAACTTATCCATAACTTCCTCCATTTCTTACTAGCTTAGTATATCACAGATTAAAAATTAAAAAAAGAGATAGTCCTATATCTCTATAATAAGTTTTTAACCAAAACACTTGGTATTTCTTCTTGTCTTTCTTTTTCTAAAGACATATAAGAAAGAACTTCTATAACTTCTGTATCAGCATATCTTGTAACATAACTTTTCGCAATCGCTGTATTATCATTTTTCCTTATAGGTATATATCTTTTCTGCAAAGAACTATAAAATCCTTGCGTCTCTAAAGTATCAAGATCAATAAGCATACTTAATTCATCAGTAATATCATCTAAAGAGACTCTTTCAATCCCCAACAAATATTTTTTACCATTTTCATCTTTAACAATATTATGTCTATCAACTTTAAAATCTTCTTGTCCAATTAATCTATCATTGCTAGAATTATATAAAGTTGTAATATTATCATTTTTATTTTCTAATATAAAAGTATCATCAATAGTTATATCATCAACACTATCAAACTCTGTAAACTCACATTTATATTCTTCATTGAAAGAAGAATCTATGACTTTAATCTTTTCAAAAGTATAAACTTTTCTAGATTTAGAATAAAAAATAATAATAAACGAATTATCGCTAATTGGTTTAAAATAATGAACAGAAGATCCCACATAAATAACTTTATCATCTTTATCACAAAATATAGAAACTTCCCCATTTCTTTTTAACTTAAACATATCAGTATCATAAATACATTGCATTTTTTCCTCCCATAAACTACAAATAAATTATAACACAATATTACTATATGTTAAAACTCTTTCATTAACTTTAGCCATTTCCTCTTTTCTCTGATACTCTTCTTCTATCTGTTTTTCAAGAGAATACTTATTACTAAATAGATTACTAAAATCACTCTTAATTATTTTATTTAACTCTTCTTTAATTATATTTTCTTTAGAATAAACTCCTCTATATTCAAAATTAAAAACTTTTAAATATTCTCTTAAGTACTTTTGATATTTATTAATATTATCACTATTTAAGAAACTAAAAATTTTATCAAAAGTAATAATATTAGTAGGAAATGATATTCCATATAGACTTTCTTGATAAGTTATAGAATTAGTATTAATTTGTTTAAATAATTGTAGATGAGACTGATTATAATCAATAGGAGTTAAATATTCTATAAATTCATCTTCTAGCATAGTATCTTTAAACATATAAGCTGGTTTTTCTTTTTTTTCTTCACTTCTTGTTTTTAAATCAGAAAAAATCATTTTCAAATCATTATCTTTAGACATAGATAATTTACTACTAAAAGAACTATAAAGTTCTACAGAAGCTTCACATTTTAAACCATCAGAAATATTTTTTATAGCTAAATTAAAATCATTTTCTAAATAACTTATATTATATAAACTTAAAACTCTTCTATTAGGTAAATAAAACTCTTTTCTAATTTCCATAATTTTCTCCTATAAAGTAAACATTATCAAACTCTAACTTTTTCTCATCTAAATCAAGACTATAACTAGAATTAATATGAGTGCAACATCCATCAAAATACACTTTAAATTTATCATTTTTAACATTAACTAAAGTATAAGGACTATCTTTATCTATATTTAAAATATTACCTTTAATAAGCATTACTTCTACATAACCTTTAGTTTTAATAACTAAAGGAATATTACCAAACCTTTTTCTAATAGATTCTATTAAGTCTTTTAACTCTATATTATTAAGTTCAACTGATAAAGTTATCCCTTTATACCCTAATTTATAAAGGTAATAAGCAGTATATGAATTAAAGACATTTAAATGATATGATGCTATTACATTAGTAGTAGGTTTAAATAGATTACTAACAATACTTTTATCTTTTAAGACATCTTTAATATAGAAAGGGTTTCTTTCTACTTCCATATAATTATCTAAATCTATTATTTCATTAGTATTTATCTTATCAAAGGTTACTTCATTAATAATAGGCTCTTTATAATCATTAATTCTTTCTCCAATTAATCTTTCAGATAAAGTTCTTCTTGCAATATTTAAGTCCCCTATTCTAATAAAGATATCTTCATCCATATCTATATTTATATGTTTAGAAACAAAAGAAGTATTACCTAATTTTTCTAACTGACTAATTAATCTTTCTTTAGATATAGGATTATTAATAGATTTCTCTACTATGCTCCCTCTATAAGTAACAGTATGAGATAAATCACTAAAAGTAAGACTAAATTCTTCCCCTACTTTCGCTTTCACATCTATATTAATAGGAACCTTTCTAGTAATAGTAAAATCAGTTATTTCAAGAGATTTATCAGTAGTCTTTCTAACTTCATCTAAACTAGTTAAATTAACTTTATTATCAATTTCAACTATTTGTTTAGGATTTCCTTTATTAATTAGATTATCTTTTAAATCATAAAGATAATTAACAATCATTCCTTTATTACTTTCTCTAAATCTTATCCCATCACCTTGTAATAGAGATCTATCAAGTTCTATTCTAATTCTCTCATCATTAACATCTATAACTTTACCTAAATGACTTCCTAAGTGATTTGGACTTTTCTTATTAATTAAGTCTTCATCATTAAATAAATGTCCTTTAGTAAATCCCCTATAAAACATACTCTTTAAATCTTCTAAATCCTTAGTAGAAAGTTTTTCACCATCTAGTATTTTACGATAATACTTTGTAATAAAACCTACATAACTTGAACTTTTCATTCTTCCTTCTATTTTAAGACTAGTAACATTACTAGATAATTTATTAATATCAACAGAAGTATTTAACTCTTTCATCGATAAAAGATATCCTTCATCCACTAAAGTCTTATCTTTATATAATTTATAAGGTAATCTACAACTACCAACACACTCTCCTCTATTACCACTTCTATTACCTAACATAGAACTAAATAGACAATTACCAGAATAACTTACACATAAAGCCCCGTGAACAAAAACTTCAAGTTCTATAGGTATATCTATTTTCTTAATCTCATCTATAATCATTTCTCTTGGAAGTACTACACGTTTTACTCCCATTTCATATAAAAGTTTAATAGTCTCATAACTACTACTATTAACCTGTGTTGAAGCGTGTATTTCAAGATTAGGATACTTTTCCAAGCATAATGATATCATCCCAAAGTCTTGCATTAAAATAGCATCTACACCTAGATTGTATAAAAACTCTACTTCTTTAAGAAAATCATCTACTTCATTTTCCTTTACTAAAGTATTCATCGTTACATAAATCTTAACACCATATATTTTACCAAGTCTTAAAACAGTTTTTAATTCATCATCTGTAAAGTTCTTAGCATAACTTCTTGCTCCAAACATCTTACCTGATAAATATATAGCATCGGCCCCATTGTTTAAGGCTGCATAAAATGAATTTATATCTCCAGCTGGTACTAATAACTCCATAAACATCACCGCTTTCTTGCTCTATAAATATAATTTTGATATTAAATCATCTTGATATGCTTGATATTTCTTTACAAATTCTTCTTTTTTACTAGAAGGTAATTCTGCTATTTTAACACCTAACTTGCTTCTAGGTCCTGTATATATTTTAGTTGTTTTAATTATAGACTGTCTTGCTAATCCCAATTCTTTTGCTAACTTCTTATCTAATAAAACATCATAGATACCACATTCTGCAGATGAAGAGATAATTACATAATGAATATCTACATACTGTAACTGATTATTACTATCATCACCAATTACTAAAACTGGCCTTACTTTCGCTTCTTTTGTATTATTAGGTTTTGTTGCTACATAAGTCCAAATTTCTCCCTGCATTAATCCCACTCCTCATCATCTGGTTGTAATACATAACTAGTAAAATAGGAAGCAATATTAGATTTAGGAATTGTCTTATCACTTCTCTCATCTGGATCCAAACCTGTACGTGATAATAACCAAGGTTCTTCTTTATGGGTTATCTCTTCTAAATACTTACCATCATATTTTGCATAATTTCTCTTAACATATTCTAATAAGAATATAACATCTTTATTAAATTCTTTTAAATTATAATTTAAATCAATAGGATTATACTCATAACTTTTATATTCGTGATATATAGAAGGAATAACTGGTCCGTGAACCCAAGCCTCAAAGTCATCATTAAATAGTTCTTTATCATAAAAAGCATAAGAAAAACCCTGGGCAAAATATAATAATTTTTGCAATTTTAAAGGTTCAGGATGTAATTCATTTATAAAGTATTTAGCAATATCTATAGCCTTATATTCATTTTTCATTATTTAATCCCTCCTGTTTTATTAAATATAGAATATCATAACCTAAACAAATATTCTAGTTCTTTTAAGAAAAAAGTACTAAGAATTTTCTTAATACTTTTTAATCAAAAAATTATTATTTCATTTTTCTTGCTTTTTCTTCTGCTTTATCTATTACTATAGCACTATATACATCATTGAAAAAATCGCCAACAAAAGTAGTATCATCAATTATATTATCTCTTGATCATCTTTAATCTCTTGCATTTGATTATTTAAACTTAACATCTTCCTATCTAATTTATGAATATCATCAGCACAATTTTGCATTTCTTCTTGTATTTCAGAAGGTATTTCTCCTTTAAATTTATAAGTAATTTTATGATCTAAACTAGCCCAAAAATCCATTGCAACAGTTCTTATCTGTATTTCTGCTGCTACCATAGTAATACCATCTATTAAATAAACAGGTACATACACATTTAAATGATAACTAGAATATCCTGTTTCTTTAGGATTACTAATATAATCTTCCTTATCGTGAATAGTTATTTGATCACTGGATTCTATTATTTTAACGATCTCATAAACATCAGATAAAAATGAACAAACAATTCTAAGTCCTACCATATCGTGAACGTGTTCTTCTATATTTTTAACAGTAACATCATAACCCTTAGAAATTAATTTTTTACTAGCACTATCATAACTTTTTAACCTAGATTTTATATGTTCAACAGGATTATAATTATTTTTATATTCATAGTCTTGTAATAAGATACTAATCTCTGTCTCTAAAGTTTTTAAAGCTGCTGAGTATTTTAAAAGTAACCCCTCTAATTCTTTAGTATCCATAATCCTCCTTTCTAGATAGAGAAAACTAGACTTAAACCTCTTCTAAGTCTAGTGTTTCTATTTCTTCTACTACAGCCATTTGTTGTTCAACTATTATTTTTAATTTACGTTTAAATATCTTAACGTTTTTTTCTAATGTATCCGCTTCAGTTTCTATTTTCCTTGCTTTTAACAATGACTCTCCCACTATTCTAGAAGCATTATGTTTAGCATCACTAACTATTATATCAGCTTCTTCTCTTGCAAGTCTCTTAACATTATCAGCAGTCTTTTCTGCATTTATTAAAGATTGTTTCAAGGTATTCTCTAATTCTTCATAATGACCCAATTTATCTCTTAAATCTTCTATTTCTTTTTTCTGTTCTTTACATTTTCTAATAATACCTTCAGTTTCTTTAATTACATCATTAACAAATTTATTGACTTCGCTTCTATTATAACCATTCGCCTCATAATTAAATTTGTCCATTAATATCACATCCCTTATTACGGGTTAATTACCAATCGAATTCATCATCTTCTTGCTTCTTAGCTTTTCTAGGTGCTTTAGGTGGAGCATCATCAGTTATTTCTCCTTCTACATTAACATTATTCGGAGTACATAAGAATATTCCTCCTCCTAGTTTTTGTAAATCTCCTCCTATTGCATATAAAGTTCCACTTAAGAAATCTACAATTCTTTTCGCTTGGTCTGGTGTTACTCTTTTTAAATTAACAACAACAGCGTTTCTTTCTTTTAAGTAATCTGCTATTTGTTGACTTTCTGAGTAAGCACGAGGCTCTAATAACATCATCTTACTACCTGCAACCCCATTTTCATCAAAATACTCTTCTTTACTCACTTTATAATACTCCTCCTCTTTATACTCTTCATCACTATCTGGAATATCATTCCCAATTAATTTTTTTAATTTATCTAAAGCCATAACTTATCCTCCTATTAACTATATATTATACTAACATATTTTTCTAATTTCGAAAAGAGTTATTTAATTATTTATACCAAATATTTGCAATATCAACATTATTAGATAATGGTTCAGGATCAGCTTTTTGGAAATAAAGACTTATTGGTACTTTAAAAGCACTACCAAAAGCAATGGCATTACCTGGTTTTAAGTTTTTAAGTTGATTTGCAACTTCTAAAGATATAGATGGCACCATATCTTTAATATATGCTAAATCTTTAGGATGAAGTGTTCTTAGAATAACGAAATTAGAACATTGTGATATCGCTGTATCAGAAAGTTCACTAGGTCTTTGGGTAATAAGACCAAGTAAAACACCATATTTACGTCCTTCTTTAGTAATACGATCAAAGATATTATAACCAAGTATTTCTGTATCAGTATCCTTTTGAACATATCTATGCGCTTCTTCAATGATTATATGATATGGAACACTACCACGATTTTCATTTACAACGGCAGTATCAAAGATTAATTTTGATATTATTTTAGTAATTACTTTAGCAAGTCTATCTTCAATATAACTAATATTAAAGTTTACTATTTGACATCTATTACCATTAACATCCATAAATAATCTATCTAAATAAGTATCTTTAGAAATATAAGCATTAGCATCAAAGAAAACGTGATTTGGACTATTAGCAAGAGAATGAAGTCTAACACTTAAAACATTAGCATAATCATAGACCTTATCACTCTTTAATATTCCTTCACTAATTAATGCAAAATCCATCGCTGTTTCTAAATCTTTAAGAGTATAAGCAATTAATTTTTGAGGTCTATCTTCTAAGTTTAATTCATCCATAATAAAGGTCTTAACAAAATTAACAACAAGTTCCATCTCCATTAATTTACCTGTTTTATCAATATATAAACATTGTTTAAAAGTTCTAGTATACCCAGGCTGAACTATTTTAGCATCAAGACTCAAATCTTTAGTATTAAATTTAGTAAGCACTGCTATTACTTGATCTCTTATCTTAGTAGATTGATGACCACTTAATAAAATATCAAGAACTGCTCTAGCAATAATATCATTTTTATATTTAATAACATCAGGATCATCTCCTGTAAGAATAGTGACTAAACTAAGTGCTTTTTCAATTATAGGTATCTGATTAGGAGTAGTAACATCTAAAAGTAATGCAAGATCATCCACCCCAAGTAACCATAAAGGAATATTTAAAACTTCTGCAAAGGCATTAGATGTATTAGTAGTATATGTCTTATAATGCATATTAGGATTAACTTTATCAATACTTCCTAAACTTCTTGTATACTCACCATAAGCATCAAACATAACAACGTGAGCATCTACTGGACTTTTATTAGGATCTGCAAATACATTTTGTAAAATACGACTAACAGAAAATGATTTACCAGCACCACTGTTTCCAAGTATTGCAAAATGATTACTAAAAAAGCCATTTACATCTACATTTATTTTATAATTTTGATATATATTTGAATATCCAAAAGTAACTTCATTTTTACCTGGTGTAGTAGGTCCAAGTATTAAAGAAAGTTCTTCCATATTAACAATTCTAACACTTGATCTAAATGACGGTTTAACACTAATACCAGGTAAGAAAGTATTATTTTTAATCTCACCTACTATATTAACTTTTAAAGTTGTTTTAGTACTATTAACAATTTCTCCAACTATTTTTATATCACCATCTATAAATACAACGTGTAAATTTAAAAGATTAGCTTGTTTAGTTAAATCTATTGTTAAATCTATAATAACACTATTATCAATTATTTCTTTTATTGTACCTAACATTAAAGCCACCTCTTTACTCTATAGAAATTATACTATAAATAAATTTTTACGACAAGTACACTTTAGAAAATAATTATATTTTTTTGTTATTAATAATAATTTATTATTTAAATTAGATTTACGAAAATTCGTAACTTTTTTTATACATTTTTTTCTTGTGCTAGAAAAAATAATATGATACTATATTCACAGGAACATTTAATAGTTGGGTGAAGCCTCAGAAAGGAGGCTTATAA
The DNA here is from genome assembly GCA_944331725.1 of uncultured Bacilli bacterium. The sequence continues at coordinate 21,470 of CALVJE010000001.1, forward strand.
TGAACAAGAAGGATTTTTTAATTCTATCTCTAGTAATTATGTTGTTTCTTCAAGAAATTTTAATACTCTTTATGATTTGCACCTTAAAATAGAAGAATCCACCTAACTCAAGCGAGGTTTAGGTGGTTCTAATCAAAAAATAATTAATTAGAGGCACACTCAACACGCGAATATTAAGTGTTCCTTTTTTAGTTTATGTAAATTTCTCTTACATATTCATAGTATCATATATATTAAATTATGTCAAATCTATTCATCAAAGAAATGATCAAAGTACACTTTAGAAAATAATTATATTTTTTTGTTATTAATAATAATTTATTATTTAAATTAGATTTACGAAAATCTGTAACTAATTTATTACATTTTTTCTTGTGCTAGAAAAAATAATATGATACTATATTCACAGGAACATTTAATAGTTGGGTGAATCTCCAAGAAAGGAGATTGATATTATGAATAGAAAAGATTTATTAATAGTCTCTTTAATCATAATAATCCTTTTACTTATAAAGTTACTATTTCTAACAATATAAATAAAAGTCACCTAACTCATAACTACTGAATTAGGTGGCTAACACAAATTATAAATATAAAAATTTGGGGGTCACTCAACACGGTAATATTAAGTGTTCCTCATTTTTTTATTTTATGCAAATTTCTTTTACATATTCATAGTATCATATATATTAAATTATGTCAAATCTATTCATCGAAGAAATCATCAAAGAAGTCATCATCATCGTCATCATCCAATTTAAGATCAACTGACTTTTTAGGTTCAACTTCTTTAACAGGAGAAACAACCGCTTCCTTAATAGGTTCTTCTTTATTCTTAAGCGCCTCTTGTTTTTTCTTATTCATTTCTTCTTCTTTTTCTAACTCAGCAATCTTAGCATCTATTTTCTTAACTAATTCATCAACATCAAAAGCAGGCTTTTTAGGCACCTCTTTTTTAGGCTCTAAATTAGGATTAAAGAAACTAGGTACATCATTCATTTTTGGCATATTATTATTTGGCATCATTGGATTAGGACTTTGATTCATTCCATTATTAGAACTTGCACCAATTCCAAATAAGTTAGGTGGTACAAATCCACCTGGAGCATTTCCTCCTTCGCTATTACCACTATTCATCATCTCAAGTAGTTTTTCCTTCTTCTTTTCCTTAACAAATGTTTTTATATCAAAAGTATGAAGAGGCATCTTTTCACGAGAAGGATAAGCAGCTTTAGGATACTTATTTCCCCAATCAAGTTGAAAATCAGGTGTAAACTTAGTCTTAAATGGTTGCATTCTCATTCTTAAAACAATAACTTCAAATTGTTTCATTCTTTGTAAATCAGAAACAGTTACAAGTGGTGTACTAGCAGTTTTATCATCTTGTTTAGATTTAACTTCACCACACATTTTAGATATCTCTTCAAGAGCAGCAAGCTCTGCAGAAATAAGATAAATAATATTACCACAGTTACCTCTAATAGTCTCTGCATTTTCTTTACCATATACTTGATTTAACTGAGCATAGTTTTGGATAATCATTGTAAATCTCATACGACGAGAACGAGCAGCCGTAATCATAGTAGTAACATCTTTTAATGGCGGCATATTAGCAAACTCATCAAGTAAGAAGTTTGTTCTAACAGGAAGTTCTCCCCCATTTTCTTGAGCAACCCCAATTAATGTTTCATAACACTGTTTTAGTAGTATTGTTACAAGTGAATGATATGTTTTCTTTTCATCTTGTACAACTATAAATAAAGCTGTCTTACGTCTTCCAATATCCCCTAATTCAATATCACTATGACTAAGCATTTCCGATAAATTTTCACGAGATGCAAATAATTTAATTTTTTGTCTAAATACTGATAATATAGATCCTTTTGTATCTGTAGGAGCATTAATAGTACTAGAAGCATTAATAACAGAAGCACTAGCAGGATCTTTAAAAGAGAAATATTCTTTAATATATGTTGTACCACCAAATTTTTCTTCACCAACAGTTGTCATTAAACTAATACTATTAATATTAATCTCTTCTTCTTTAGCATCTTCAAAAAGACCTAAAGCAACACCAGAAAAGTAATCAGCTGAAGTCTTTTCCCAGAATGGATCACTATTATTACTAGATTCATCATAAAGAATATTTAAAGCAAGGTCATCAAGTAACTCTATCGCTTTATCTTGATTACCATTTTTATACATTCTATAAGGAAGTGATAAAGGATTCCAACTACTACCATTTTGAGGATCACGGAAATTAAGTATTTGTACATCATATCCTTTATCTCTTAACATATTAGCAGTCGCTTCATAAATCTCACCCTTAGGGTCAGTTATAATCATAGATTCTCCTGCCTTAGCAAGTAATTGTACAGTTGGTTTAATAACAGTTTGTGTTTTACCAGAACCAGTAGAACCAATAACTAAAGTATGATATTCTCCGTTATCAACCCAAGCTTCTTTTTCATTAAGTATTAAAGGAACCCCTGCTGCATCACTAGTCTCTTGTCCAGGATTAACCATAACAAGTTCTGCTTTCATCTCTTTATCTTTAGCCCATCTAGAGTATCCTTTATCTTTCTTTTCTGTAGTAAACCCAAAACCTTTTTCCATTTCAAAAAAGTAAGATTTAACACTAACAAGCATTCCTATTAAAGCTAAAAAATAAATTAATAAAGTTATCCATAAAAATTTAGGAGTAAAAGCAGGAAATGGATTTAATCCACTAAAATACCCTTCTGTTGCAAAAGAATGTAAATTAACAACCCCTATCGCTACTATATATAAAAGAAAAATAGCAAATACTATAAAGATCATTACATCATCTTTATCCGCTCTAAATTTTAACTTCATAATAATCATCCCTTTAATCTCGTTTAAAATCTACGCTTATTATACCAGTATTTTAATAATTTGCAAAGAATAAATTAATTATAATTTATTGTTTTTATTATTTTTAATCATTAAAAATATAAAAACTATAAAAGCAATTATTACTAAAGACACTATAATAATTATAACACCATTATCAATTCCTAAAACATTATTAGAATTATTTTCCATATTTATTACCATATTAATACTTTTATTACTATCTTTAGTAAATACCCAAGTATAAGTATTACCATCTTTTCTATCAGCATTATTATCTTCTACTAAATAATCTGTTTTAATATTTATAATAACTTCATCTAAAGATGGATAATCATTAAAATAAATAATTCCCTCATTATCAGTAGAAAGAGTTAATTTATTATTAGATCTATCATAAGAAATATTATATGATCTAAATCCATCTTTAACAGTTCTTGCTTCTTCATATTCATCAATATTAAAGGTATATTTATAATTAAAAAGATAACCATTACCTAAATCAGTCTCACTTTTTTCATAATACTTAACATCAGGAAACTCTTCATCAGGCATAGTATCTACAATAACATCTCTAGCAAAAGCAGGAATATAATTTCTAAAAGAAGTTCGCAATATTTCTTTAGAGTAAATTGCATTTTCATAAGCAGTTATCACTGTACTTTCATTTATCTTATCATCAACTATCTCTAAATTAACTTCTGCACTACAACCACTAAGTAACAAAGTCATAAATGTTAATATTAAAATTTTTCTTCTCATAATTTATCACCCCGTTAAGCCATAGTATCCATCCATCTTTACCCCCCAGTAATTAGCTATATTAAAGTTCCTTCTTGTAAATAAAACTCCTGTTGAATTACCAGATGCTTCTGCACAAACATATTGACTACCTTCAACCCCAACAACTAAAACAACGTGTCCTGATGATTCTAATAAATCTCCTGGTTGTAAAACAGCACTATCAGTTAAAGCTACCCTCTCTGCTCCTGGTAAATTTTGAAAACTACCTGCTGCAAGAGGAGATGTAGCAAATCCTCCATTATTAAGAGCCCAAGTAACAAAACCAGAACAATCAAGGCCACAATAATTATAGAAAACACCATTAGCAGAAGCTCTACAACTACCATTACCCCAATTACCATCAGCACCTGTTGAAACACTAGCGTGTCCACCACTCCAAAAATAAGGTATTTTAACACTATATTTATTTCCAAGTTCAGCAATCAAAGTAACTGCCGCTGAAACAACACCAGCTCTTGTCCGATAACCAGCATCTTCTACATTAGAAGCAATTAGACTATTAAACTCTTCTAAACTAGTTCCTTGACTTTGTAAAAATGAACTTAACTGTTGATGTAATATTGTATGTCCATCACTAGATAATATATAATCACCATAATCTATACTACTAGTACTACCACTACTATTTGATGGATTATCAAGACCAAATAAACTACTATGAGCCCCTAATGGAATCGCTAAAATAATTATAAGAAGAAATAAACCTAATAAAGCAGGACCAGCAATTATAATAATTTTCATAGGTAATGAAAGTCTTCCCCAAAAACTAAACCTTCCCATAAAACTATTTTTAGAACCAAAAATAGATCTTAAAGGATTAAAAGAATCAGTATCACTAGTTTCTTTTTCTACATCATCAGATATAGATGTATTATTTTCAACTTCCCCATTATCTTCATTAACTTCTTCACTTACTCCAGTACTAGCAGCACTACCTACACCAGTATTTCTTCTTCTATTAATAACACTACTAACACCCTTTCGCATATTATTAATATCATTTAAAGTTTTTACACCTGGAATAGTATCAGCAGCTTTCCTAAAAGCAGTATCCTTAGCCCCTTGTTTTATTCTACTAAAAGCATTATTTCTATTAGGAACACTTTTTTTAGTATTATTATCATTAGAAGGCTTTCTACTCTTATACTTATCATTATTAGATGATGATTTAGAAGACTCATTAACATTATTTTTATTATTTCTATTATTTTCATTTACTTTAGTTTTCTCATCTTCCATACAATCACCATCCTTTCTATATTTTATAAACTAAATTCTAATTCATATTTAAAGCCAGTATCAACATAAAAAATTATTGTTTGGTTATTATTATTAATAATTTTATAAGTAGAACCATTTATATTATAACTTGTAACTTTACTAGCATAATAATTATTAATCAATTCATTTCTAAAATTATTAAACACATCTTCTGTAATTTCATCTTTATTTCTAATATTTTGATATACTTCTGTAGGATTATTTACAACTTCATTTTTAAAATCTGTATAATAAATAGTTGCCAACTGTTCATCACTAATATCTTTAACTTCATAAGTATTAACGTCACTTTTTGAATTAATAGAAGTAAATTCATTTAATTCCTCTTCACTAGGAAGTTCTCTTACTTCATCACTAACGTGAGTTATATTTCTAAAGACAAGAAATAGGAAAAGAAAAGCAAAAACAACAACCACGCCTATTTTTAATACTTTACCCATTAGACTCTACCTCCCCTATTTTATCTTGATATATAACTTCAGAAATAGGTTCAATTGAAAAAGTTAAATTCTCTTCATCTATAGTAACCTCAAAATATTCATAGCCAATAACATTACTAGTATCCATATCTTCTGAAGAAATCCTCACTTTAGCATAATATTTATAAACATTATTATGGCTACTAATCTGATAAATTTCTCTTGTACTACTAGTATAATTAGATCCATAAGAAGTAATATAATCAAAAACATTATCTAGAGTTATTCCATTAGCATCTATATAATCACTACTTAAAGTTTTAATAATAGAAGAAGTATCAGAATTAGCTACATAAGATGTATATTTAGAAATAGCAGAATCTATTGTAAAATATCTATTTACTTCTTTTAAAGGACTAACAGTATTATCAATTATTTCTTCTTCTACATTATTATCCATAGTTTTAGCAATAATAAGAGTACTACCAAAAACTGCAATTAAAATAATAATTATAATAATTTCAAGTCTCTCAGTTTTATTCATATTCTCCTCCTATAAGCCAAATATCGCTGTTCTCAGTTCTCTTTTTTCCGTTAACTGCCAAGCTGTATAATCATTTTGTTCACATACTGTTGTAGGAACATTACTACCAGATGGAACTCTACTACAATAATCCGCTCCATAAATGATATTAAGGTAATAACATCCTCCAAGACCAGAACTACCAGGATTATATCTATAATCACCTAACCACGAGTATACTGATTGCATTCCCGCAAGTGTTCCTGGTAATCCGTGCCCAGCAGGATCACATCCAGCCGCTTCTCTTTCATTATAACGTTGAGTAATCGCTCCAGCCAAACTACCACCTTCCATATAAGCAGCTATAGTCTCAGCATAAGCTTTAATACCTTCTTCCATTGAAGTAAGTTGTGGTCCTGCACTACAACCTCTACCATTAGAAATACCTATTCCCCAGAAATTATAAAGACCACTACAAGTTCTCCAACCCTGTTCAGTACCGGCTGTTACTACAACAAGTTCAGGATTAACTCCATATCTTAAAGAAGCATCATATACAAGTTCCGCTTGACTAGAAAAGTTACTACAAAAAGAACTATTACCGCTACTAGAACAATATCCTTGCATTAAAGAAACAAACTCTTGTTTAGATAAACTTGTAGAAGTTAAAGAAAAATCAACACAACCAGGACGAGGATCATCTATACTAACATAGTCTAATGGATCAACTTTATGAGCCATATCATTAGCACCTGCTCTAACCTCAAAGTGTAAGTGTGTACCTGTAGAACTACCAGAGTTACCCATCTTACCAATTACTTGACCTTGTTTAACTTGATCACCTACTGATACTGTAACACTATTCTGTGCTAAATGTTGATACACTGTATAATTACCATCAGAATGTTCAATAATAACATAATTACCACGAGCTGCTGGATGACCATAATAACCATTATCATCATAACCAGATACTGCTGTAACAACCGTACCTGATTTAGAAGCAATAACATTATAATGACCTGGACCATAAGAACCAGCAAGGTCTATCGCTCCGTGATTACCACGATGCACACTATCACCACCTGCAAAATAAGCAGTTATAGTAGTAAATTCAGGATCCCCACTAGCAAAAGTAACACCATTTTCAGTTGTAGTCTCAGCACTACCTATTGGCCACCAATAAGCATTACTATCACAAACACCACCTGTAACTTCTTCTTCTTGACCATAATTTATAAGTTCTTGATAAGACTCTATATAATCATAAACATCACTAGCCATTCTCTCACAAGTAGCATCAGAAAGACTAGAGTCTATTCCTTTAAAATAATCAGGCAATACCTCTTTAACTCCCTCTTCAGTCTTAGGTGTAAAAGTAATACTACCATCATCGTGTTCAACTTGATCAAGCATTAAATCAGCAACTTCTCTCATCCTACCTTCAGTCATATCATCAAAAGCAAAATCTACAATATTAAGTTGTAATATTGTAAAAGTAGAAGTTATAACCATCTTAGAAAATTCTTTCTCTTCATTTTTATATTCATTAGAAACTTCATCTAATCTCTTATAATATTTATCTTCCGCTGTACTAATAACAACATAATCATTAATAGTAGATAAGTCTTTTTCTTTAAAAGAATTAATAGTAGGAACTAATAAAAAAAGAAAAACAGAAAAAAGAAAACCAATCGAAATAAGTTTTAATTGCCAATAAGCATATTTATCTTTTAATTTTCTTCTTTCTTTTTTCATTTCTATCACCCTTACTACGATTAACTATTATAACTAAAAGCCTCCACCAGTTCCAAAGGATTCTAATTCATCATTAGTAACAACTACATTTATTTGCATTCTTCTATTACCACAAACAAACAAAGCTTCACCTTGAGAATAACGTTTAATACTATCTTTTTCATTTTCATTTAAATCTATTAACAAAGATAAATCCTCAACCGCTTGTTTTCTAAGTCCCATAACTAAATAATATGAAGAGTTATCAAATATCGCTTTACCTTGAGTAATAACTCTCTCAGCTGAGAAATCACTAGGTTGTTGAGTAATAACAATTGTACCTGAATTATACTTACGAGCACGACGTTGTACTTGAGCAAGGAAATCAGCACCTTGTTCATTATTATTAGAAAGTAATACGTGCGCTTCATCAACCATAAGTATTGTATTAACATCAGGATCAAGACATAATCCCCAAGCATATTTTAAAATGTTAAAGAATAAAGCATTTCTAATATTAGTATCAGAATTCATAAACTCTTTAATATTGAAAACCATAAAATCACTATCAGCAGTTATAGTAGTTTTACCATCAAAATAAAATTTTAATTCTTTAGTCAAAGGTCTAATCTTAAGTTCAAGTCTTTGAATAATATCTTTTTCTCTAGTTTGTTCTGTAATAGACATAAGTCTACCTCTAATAGTAGCATAAACATCAGAAAAAGTTGGATAATCAGCAGAAGTAAACTTAGTAAAATCTGTATTATAATCAATTCCAAAACGTTTATAAGTATCTTGAACAATCTCACTAAACATATTTAAGACATCTTCTTCAATAGATGGATCATAATACTTCATAAAAGCTCTAAGGGATTGCAATGTTCTTGTCAAAACAGTATAACCAAGTCCTTGAGCAATCTCTTCATCATCAGCATCAATAACAACTTCCAAAGGATTAATCATACCGAATTCTCCACCTTTACCGATATCAATAATATCTCCTCCAAAAGTTCTAGCCATTTCCTCTAACTCATTTTCTGGGTCAATAGCAACTATTTGACAACCATTTCTAATATGAGAACGTAACATAAGTTTAGCAGCCGTACTTTTACCAGAACCAGATGTACCAAGGATAATCATATTAGCATTATTTCTATTATTTTCTTTTCTAGTTTGATAAAGAAATTGATTAAATAGAATAACTCCTCCAGAAAAATCAACTCCAAGTAAAACAGAAAGTCCAGGATCTTTAATACTATCAAAGATAAAAGGATACATCGCTGCAATTGTAGGAGAAGGTATTGGTGTACCAATTCTCTCTTCTATATCTTGATCAGGAAAGATTGGTAAGATACTCTTTAGAACTTTTTCTTGTTCAAAACGAAGTGATACAGCACGAAGCTCCATAGCATCTAAATAGTTCTTAACATTAACTTTTTTAAGTTCCAAATCTTCTTTAGTATCAGCATTTATCATAATATGCATTTGAAAGTCAAAGATACGAGATTGACTAGAAGCAAGCATAGAAACAAAGTATTCAAGACTTTCAGCATCTTGTCTAATTCTCTCTTTAGCAGTTTGATCGTGTTCCTGACGATACTTTTCACGTAAATCTGCAACTTGTCTATTAATCATTTTAGACATAGTACTAAAAGGAACAGGAATATGTTTAATAACAATTTTAATACCACTCATAGAAGTAAGAGTTGATAAATATCCAGGAGAAATAAATTTAGGATAAGATATAACAGAAAGAATAGTTGCATACTTATCACTAATAAAGAAATCACTTGGATTAAACTGTAACCCTTTAGGGGCTAATTGTGTTCTAATATTTATACTCATACAGGCATCACCGTCCCAAACTCAGTAGATACTCCTCCATTTAAGAAGTTTTCAAGTACAATTCTAAGATCCTCATTACTAACTTGTGAAGCATTAAGTCCACAACCAGCAAGTCCATTTATCAACAAACGAACTCTTTTCTGTAATACATCATCTTGTGTATCTTTAAATAGGATAAAGTACTCAGTATCAACAATATTATTATTCATAAACATATTACCTTTATCAATATCTTGTAAAATAAGTTTACGAACTGCAGGAGAAGTAGACTCATTATATAGAAGTTGTAATTGTGACATATAAACAGATATATCAACTGGTCTATCTGCAACAACTAACCAAAACTCAAAATCAATCATATTATAGAAGTTTTTCAAACTAATTAACACATTATCTTGAGCCTGAGGATCCAAGATAAAGATATTACGAGGAGCGATTTTAACACCTGTAACTTTCTGTTTATCACTACAGATAATCATTCCATTTTGAATACCATCAATAGGTAACCAATCTTCAGTATATTGACTACTTACTTTCTTTGACGTCTTTGACATCTTTAACACACCAACCCTTCCAAATATATTTATGTCTAGTTGTAAAAAAATTATAGCATTCTATTATTACTGTTAAGATATTATGATAATTAGGTATAGGAATAACTAGAAAAGCACAAGTTAATCCTGGAATAACAGCGATTACAACTTGAATAGTATCATTCATTGGTAAATTCATTAAAAGTATCAATGATAATAATACCCCTACTCCTAACAGTACTAAATCAAAAGGTTTAAATATACCTAACACCAGAGTACCCCTTTTTGTATTAGCAGGTATTAAATAATTGTTCATCTATTATCACACTCCTATTAATGTTTATTAAATTTTTGATCAGCTTTACGAGAACTATATTTTGTTGTATTTTTCATATTACGTGCAGCATCAGCGGCAGTATATTGAAGTGCTTTAAACATTTTAACAGCTCCTTCAACATCTTCATTATCTAAATTTGCATTAACTCCACCTTCAGCACCCAATAGTTTTATACCACGGCTTCTTTCAATACCACGAATATTTGCTAAGTCAGTTTGCATTTGAGGAGCAAATGGACCATCTTTATATTTACCAGTAAGGATATCACCTAATAGTTTATCTCTAGAATTTTCTACTGCATCTCTTGCTGCTGCTATTTGAGCAGGATCAGCATTAGCATTTTTTAAAAGCTCATATCGTTTATTTAATTCTTTCATTGTTAAGGCTTTACCATTTTCATCCTTATAATCAGATTCCCACTTACTATCTACATCAGCTTTAGAAATAATACTTTTAATTAAGCTAGATGCTTCATTATACCCTTCAATTTGAGCATCCATTCTATCAACAGGAGAAGAGCCCAAAAACATACTGCTAGCACTATCACTTACTCTACCAAGCCAAGAAGATCCTGCTCCTCTTCTTGCTGTCCTTCTTTGCATGGCACTATATACAGAACCAGGAATTTTTTTGTCATTAGTCATAAAGGCTTTGCCACCAGCATAAGCACCACCGATAAGTCCTCCAGCACCTGCACGAACACCGCGCCAAATACTCCCAGCCTTAGTTAAGCCCATATTTTCACCTTCAGCAAATCCTGTTTTAGCACTAGAAATCACAGAACCTGAAAGGCCTCCTAGTAAAGCAGCTCCACCTAAAGCAGCACCTACTCCGCCGAATAAACTACTATCACCTTTAAGTCCAAGCATATCTTTAAAGAACTTAGGAGCTTGTTTCATAAATACTAAAATACCAATAATAACAAATATTGTAGCAAGACCTGTTGTAAACCAATTAGTACTTGTTGTAACAATATTCAAATTTCCACCATCTGTTAATTTAACTATTACATAAGCACCAAAAGAAATAACAGCAAGTCTAATAAATAAATCTAAATAAGTAGATGTCAATGTTTTAACCCAATTACCAAAAGCACCATCTTTCTCAGCTCCTGGAGTAACATATGTAATAATAGGAACAGGGGCAATTATACGAAGAATAGCAAGCTTAATAGCTCTAACCGCTACATCAACTGTAAACCCTAAAACTATAATACTCATTATTATAGAAAATATAAAGCCTCCAAGCATTGTATATTGCATAACAAAAACTTCTCCACCTGCTTCTTCATTATCACAAGTATCATTAATATGATCAGCTAAATATGAAGCCTTTACTGTAGGATCATAATAATGAATAGAATCAAGCTCACTTGAACATGCAGCATTCGCTCTTAATGTATCTTCATCAGTAATTTCGGCATCTTCATTAACTAAAGTAGGAGTCATAAAAGCTCTAGCAACTTGTAAAGTCATTAAACCTCCCATATCAGACATACTATCAATATCAGCAGAACTTCCAACATTTGATCCTAAAATTAATCTACCCAAGACATTTTCTGTAATGACACTATCTTGAAATTGATATAAAAAACCAAATAAAATACCATTCTGATTTATCTTTTCATTTAAAGGATTACCATCAGGATTAGGAATATCTATAGGAATAACCAAAGTAAGCATAATTAACATAACTGCAACCCTAACAACAATAGAGCCTGCTCCTTTTTGTTTGTCCTTATAATTATCCGGATTAATTATAATATTTAAAATAGTTAAAGACAATTTAAATACCATAAAAACTCCAAAGATTAATTGTAATCTGCCATAAAGGTCATTCATAGTATTTCCAGATAAAATCTCTGCATTGCTTACTGCAAAAAAGACATCATAAACTCCTTGTAATAACCAATATCCGACGCCATCTAAAGCAGCAAATATATCCCTAAAAAACTCAGCAAACCAACCAGGAGTATTCATAAAATCACTTCACTTTCTTATAGAAAATTTATTCTAATGTACAAGTTGTAGCATTAATAAAGTCTAACATAACATCTATTAAAGTAGGTATTAAGAATAAAGCAATCGCTGCAATAAGTCTAATTATTAATTTACGATAAGCATTTCCCATAGCTTTTTCATCAAAACCAAATATTGCTTTTATAAAATCAATTGCACTTAACAACACAACTAAAATTGGACCTATTACTCTAATATAACCAAGAATAGTTCTAAGGATATCACCTACCGAACCGGGCTCTTCGCTAAATATAGCAGGACAATCTACAGTTTGATCCCAATTTTCGTCAGAAATAGCATCTTCCCTTTGCCAGTTTTCATTAGTTCCTTCTGCTCTATCTTCATCTCCCTCTCTACCAAGTTCAAAAATTGTATACGTAATTATAGGATTATTACTTCCAGATGAAGAAGCTGTTGTATTCAAAAACGGAGGACAAGTAAAAGTTCCATTAGGATAAAATTCAGAATGAGCAATATCAAATTCAACCCTACATCTTCCAGAAATACTTGAAGAAGCATCACAAGTACCACGTACACTATTATTATCTCTTCTTTCAATATTAATTATATTATAACCATTTTCACCATATGGTTGTTCATATTCGCAACTATCTTCAGAAGAATGACTCAATCTAAATTGACCACCTCTTCCAGTATCATTACCAGTAGAAGTATTGCTATCACCAGCAGTTGGAGTTAAATTAGGTGAACATCTATCATCTACAGTTAAAAAACCATCTCGACAAGTCTGATTAGTCCTATATATTATAAAACCACCCATAACAGCTTGAGAATAAACACTTATAGTAGGACAACTTCCATCGCTATTTAACGCAATGCCATTTTCATTAGCAAAACTAGCACTAAAATTATCAAGTCCATATGTACTGTTACCAACAGAAACAGTAGTTAATCTATTACTATTGCCAGAAGTTTCTAATGAAATTTGTATATCATAATAAACAGTATTACCATTTTCATCTTCATAACTAAATAAATCTGTATCCCATACATAATTACACTTCGTACTAGCTTCTACTCCTGTAGTAAAAGACATAAATAAAACAATTGCAAAAAGAAAATAATGTAGTCTTTTCATAAAACTCCTCCATACCATACCTAAAGTATATCATAAAAACTAAAAAAATAGCAATATAATTGCTATTTATCAGTAAAAAAGAGTAAATTTTTTTCGCAATAAATTTGATATAATTACTACATAATAAAAAGGTGGTATGTAGTAAT
>CALVJE010000002.1 GCA_944331725.1 uncultured Bacilli bacterium
AAATCTTTAGGATATAGTGATACTGATATTAAGAAAATACTAAAGGAGAGTGAAATTTAATGGCTTTATTAGAAGTTAATAATATAACTAAAAGTTATGGTGCTAATAAAGTTTTAGATGATGTTACTTTTAACATTAGTAAAGGTAAAATCGTGGGGCTTTTAGGACCTAATGGGAGTGGGAAGACAACTCTTATTAAGTTAATAAATGACTTATTAAAAGAAGATTCTGGTACTATTAAAGTAGAAGGACTAGACCTTGGAGTTGAAACTAAGAAGTTAATTTCTTACTTACCTGATAAGAACTATCTTAATAATAATATGACAGTATTAGAGTTACTTAATTATTTTAAAGACTTTTATGAAGACTTTAGAATAGATAAAGCGAAAGAGTTAATAAGTAAGTTAAATCTTGATTTAAATCAAAAATTAAAGACAATGTCTAAAGGTACTAAAGAAAAAGTACAATTAATACTTGTTATGAGTAGAAAAGCGAAACTATATATTTTAGATGAACCAATTGGAGGGATAGATCCTGCTGCAAGAGATTATATCATTAATACAATATTAACTAATTTTAGTAATGATGCTTCACTACTTATTTCAACTCATTTAATTAGTGATTTAGAGAAAGTATTAGATGAAGTAATATTCTTAAAGAATGGTAAAGTCGTAAGAAGTGGTAGTACAGATGAAATTAGAAAAGAAACTAATATGTCTATTAATGACTTATTTAGGGAGGAATTTAAATGTTAGGTAAACTATTAAAATATGATTTTAAGAATCTTTATAAGACTTTACTACCAATATATCTAATTACATTAGTTATTACTGTATTAACAGTAATATTCAATAATCTTTCTGATACGTCTAATTTATTTTCTACTTTAAATGGATTAATGATATTAAGTTATACTGTTATATTAATGGTATTAGCGGTAGGAACATTTTTCTTAAGTATTAGAGATTTCTATTTAGATTTTGCAACTGAAAGAGGATATTTAATTAATACTTTACCTGTTAAGAAGAGTACTATAATAACATCTAAATTTATAACAAGTGTAACTACTATGATATCAAGTGTTGTTGTTATGTTTATATCTATTTTAATATTAGTAATAGGTAATGGAGAATGGACAAATTTTGCTAATGCTATAGCTTACTTCTTTAAAGATATACCAATTGATGGGGTAGTTATGTTAATACTTATGGGCGTTTTATTAATAACTGCTTATATCTCAGGACTTGCTGTTTGTTATTTATCTATAGCATTAGGTCAATTAAAAAATACTAATAAATTAGGCTTTAGTTTCCTTGCGTACATAATTCTTTATATTGTCTATGAAATGTACTTTACTTTCGCTCTTACCTTTATAGGGGCACTTAGTCCAGATTTTGTAAGAAGCTTAGATAGTGAAATAAGTGTTTTATCTTCAATAAATATTCTATTTGGAATATTGATAGGACTTGTAATTGTTATTACAGCGGTAATTACACCTATAACTAATTATATTCTTAAAAATAAACTTAATCTTGAATAACTCCATTTTTGGAGTTTTTTCTTTTAAATATCTTTTCGAATAAATAAATATTTGCTATAATTAACATAAAGATAGAAAAGATGTGAAGAAGATGGACAAGATTGTATACGCGAATTTACAAGTGGTTACCTGGAAGGAGACAGTTTACATACCTTATTTTGTAGAATATAGCCAAGATTAACAGTCTTGTTCTTTTTCGTGTTCAAAAAGATAGGTGAGATTAATGAAAATAGATTTGTTTTTAGCAGATAAATTACTGCATTTTATATTACCTAAAGAAGTAAATGGTAGCTTTAGTTTTGATGAAAATGAAGATGAAGAATCTAAATTAATAAATATAGAAGAAAGAGAAAATAAATGGGTGCTTTATTCTACAACTGATTCTAAAGTTATCCTTAATAATACAGTAGTTGATAATGTAAAAATAGAAGCTGGGAATTTCTATATATTAAGAAAAAAAGATAAAAATTATTTGATTTATGTTAATACATTTTTCAACTGCCACACTAGAGTTTATAGATATGATAAAAATATTAATATTAGTATTGGTACTACTAACTCTGATAATTTTATCTATAATTGTAGTTTGCTTAATGGAATAACAATTAAAATTCATTATCTAAATGATCAACTAATTATAGAAAAAAATAATAATGCTTTTATCTATATAAATGATTTAATTATGAAAAATAATAGTCAAGCGATTAAAGTAGGTGACCTTATTAACATTTTAGGGTTACAAATACTATTTTCTGAAAATATTCTACTAGTTTATATTCCTGCATTTACTAACTTTAATATAAATGAAAATGCTTCTTTTATAAGTAGATTAGAATTATCTAATTATTATGAACAAGTTTCAAACAACGAAATAGGTGATCGTAATCTTTATAATGAAGAAGATTATTATTCTAAGTCACCAAGAATGAGAAGAACCGTTAAGACTAAAGAGTTAAAGCTAAGTGCCCCACCAAGAAAAGAAAACGATCAAGAACTTCCTCTAATTTTAACTATTGGTCCTATGTTAACTATGGGAATGATGTCTGTTATAATGTTAACTAATACTGTTTATAGAATTCAATCTGGTAAAGCTACTCTTGAAGATTCTTGGACAACTTTAGCTATGTCTATTGCAATGCTTTTATCAATGCTATTGTGGCCTATTTTAATAAGAGTTTATAATAAAAAGATGAAGAAAAAAAGAAGAGCTGAATTAATAGAAAAGTACTCTTCATATCTTTTAGAGAAAGAAAAAGAATTACAAAATGAAGTACTACTTCAAAAAGAAATAATTGTTGAAAATTTATTTACTGTTGATGCTTGTTTTAATATTCTAAAAAATAAATCTATTAATTTTTGGGATAGAAGAATTGATCAAAATGATTTTTTAGAAGTAAGAATTGGTAAAGGTGATAGACCATTAGATATAAAAGTAGAATACCCTGAAGAAGGATTTACTATCGAAGAAGATGAATTAAGAAAACAAGCAGATGCTTTAGTATTAAAATATAAATATATTAAAGATGTTCCAGTCTCTTATTCTTTTTATAATAATAAATTAACCGCCATTATGGGAGATACTAATAAAGTAATTAATTTTACTAATAATATCCTTTTACAACTTCTAACATTTTATACATACGAAGATTTAAAATTAGTTATTTTTACTAATAAAAATAATGAACATAATTGGGAATATATAAGATACTTAAATCATAACTTTAACAACGATAAAAGTTTTAGATTTTTTGCAAGTGATAAAGATAGTAGCAAACAATTAGCAGAATATTTAAGTATGGAAGTAAATAATAGATTAGAAAGTGCAAAAAATGATTCGTTATTTAAACCATACTATTTACTTATTATTGATGATTATGATGAAGCTAAAAGATTTGATTTTATTAAAACTATAGAGGAAGAAGATATTAATTTAGGTTTTAGTATAATAATATTAGAAAATAGAATGAGTAAGCTTCCAAGTAAATGTGATAATTTTATTACACTTGGAACAAAAAGCTGTGAAGTATTAACACACGCCTTTTTAGAACAAGAAATATTACCTTTCTATGATGAAATTAATTATTCAATAAATATGAACGATCTAGTAAGTGTCCTATCAAATATTCCTTTCGAATTTGAAGAAGCAAGTGGTGCATTGCCAGAGAATGTTACTTTCTTGGAAATGGAAAAGGTAGGTAAAGTTGAACAACTAAATATTTTAAATAGATGGATGCAAAATGATTCAACTAGATCCCTTAAAGCAGAAGTTGGTGTAGATGCTAATTTAGATTTAATGTATTTAGATTTACACGAAAAATATCACGGACCACACGGTTTAATTGCTGGTATGACAGGTAGCGGTAAGTCTGAATTTATTATTACTTACATTTTATCTATGGCAATAAATTATAGTCCTGATGATGTTGCCTTTATTTTGATAGATTATAAAGGTGGAGGTTTAGCTTTTGCTTTTGAAAATAAAACTACAGGAGTTATTTTACCTCATTTAGCAGGGACTATTACAAATTTAGATAAAGCCGAGATGGATAGAACTTTAGTTAGTATTAATAGTGAAGCGAAAAGAAGACAACAAATATTTAATGAGACACGTGATAATTTAGGAGAAAGCACAATTGATATTTATAAATATCAAAGGTTTTACAAAGAAGGTAAAGTTAAAGAAGCTATCCCACACTTATTCATAATTTGTGATGAGTTTGCAGAACTTAAGAGCCAGCAACCAGAATTTATGGACAATCTAATTAGTATTGCCAGAATTGGTAGAAGTTTAGGAATACATCTTATTTTAGCAACTCAAAAACCTAGTGGAGTAGTTAATGATCAAATTTGGTCAAATTCTAAATTTCATATCTGCTTGAAAGTTCAAGATAAACAAGACAGTAATGAAATGTTAAAACGACCTGAGGCAGCTTTTTTAAAACAACCAGGTAGGTTTTATCTTCAAGTAGGTTATGATGAATACTTTGCTTTAGGACAATCTGGATATGCTGGTGCTAAATATTATCCTGCAGATAAAATTGTTAAACAGGTAGATAAAAGTGTTACCTTTATTGATGACAATGCCCTTTTTATTAAAAGTATTCAAGCAGATAAGGGTATAAAACTAGTACAACAAGGAGAACAAATTTCTTCAATTATGAATAGTATTATTGAAACAGCTAAAAAAGTTAATAAAAAAGCAAGACGACTATGGCTTCAAGATATAGATGAACTTATTTTAGTAAATGCCCTAGAGAAAAAATATAATGTAAATTATCAAGAATATGATGTTAAAGCTATTATAGGTGAATATGATGCACCTGATAAACAATACCAAGGGTTACTTTCATATGATTTAATAAATGATGGTAATACGACTGTTTTTAGTACTGATCCATCAGATTATGAGATGTTTTTATCTACACTTATTTATTCTACTGTTACACATCATAGTGCTTTAGAATTAAATTATTATATTATAGATTATGGTTCTCAATCACTAAGAAAATTTGAAAGATTTCCTCAATTTGGTGGTTATGTTTCTATTGGTGATGATGAGAAATATAAAAATCTTTTCAAAATGATAAATGAAGAAATAGATAATAGAAAAAAAATATTTATAGATTATGGTGGTGAATATAAAAACTATATTTCTAATTCTAATGAAAAACTTCCATTAAAAGTTATAATTTTAAATAACTTTGATTCTATACTTGAAAATGATAAGTTTTTATATGATGATTTTCCAAATGTAGTACGTGGTAGTGATAGATATGGAATAATCTTTATCTTAACAGCTACTAGTTCTAGTTCAATACCTAGAAAAATACAACAGAATTTTAAAAATATTTATGCATATAAAGCTAAGGATCCAGTTGATTATATGACTTTCTTTAATATTAGAAAGAAAATTGTTCCAAAAGATTTAAAAGGAAGAGGTCTCTTTGCAATGGATGACACAATTTATGAATTTCAAACTGCATCTATCATAACTAATGAAAATGATTTAAATAATCATCTTAGTGAAGTTGCTAATACTATAAAAAATAGTAGTAAGTATATAGCTAAAAAAATACCAGAACTTCCAGTACAAGTACTATTTGAAAATATAGAATCTAAAGTGAAAGATCTTACTAAAGTACCTATAGGTATTAATCGCGATAATTTAGAAATAAACACATTTGATTTTAAAGCTAATTTTGGTTCAATTATAACTGCTAATAGATTAGATTATACTAAGAGTTTCTTCTTAAGTCTTATAGATGTTTTTAGACATATAAATAATGTTAGACCTATAATTATAGATTCTAGAAAAGTATTATTTGATAAGAAAGATAATATTTTAGATTATTATTATGAGAATTTAGCCGAAGTTTTAAAAGCTATAAATAATTATGTTTTAGAAAATAAAACACTTAACATTATTCTAATTATTTTAGGTAGTGATAAATTAGTTGAGCAATTAGGAAATGCCAGTGAATTAGATAAATTTTTAACTGATTTAAAGAAAAATGATAATGTTAATGTAATTTTAGGAGAAGCGATTAATAATTTGAAAAAATTAAATTTTGAATCTTGGTTTAGCAATAACTTTAATACTAGTGATGGTTTATATATTGGTACTGGTGTTGGAGATCAGACAGTTTTAAGAATTTCTAATTATAATAATGAACTTGTTAAATCATATAAGAACAATATTGGCTTCCATGTTACAGAAGGTAGTTATAAAGTTGTTAAATTAATAGAATTTGAAAAAGATGGTGATCTTGATGAATGATAAAGTATTGGTAAAGGTTATTTCTTTAGAACTTGATAAAAGTTATGATGTTTTTATTCCTGTTAATGAATATATATGGAAAGTTACTAAGTTAATTACAAAAGTTGCTTTTAATATTCTTGGGATTGATGTGGATGTTGCTAGAAGTAATTATATTTTGATTAATAAACAAAATGGTAGAATTTATAAAAATAATGAAATAGTAATTGATACAGATATTAGGAATGGTACCCAATTAGTTTTAGTATCTGCAGATAAAATGTAAATATTTGTAAATATAATTGACAAGGGTATCTTACTTTGCTATTATCTAATTAATGATAAAGGTAAGTTTATCATAAAAAATATAAGATGGAAGGAAGATGAGAAAATGCCTATAACTAATCAAGAAGGTATAAACGCTATGATGAGAGGCGTAAATAATGGCGCTGAACAATTAAATCAAATGCTTACTACTAAAAGTAAAGCAATGTGTGATCAAATGGGAGCTATGTGGAATTGCCCACAAGCAACGAGTTTTGCTTCTGAATTTAAAGAAAAAATGGATATGATGGTAAGAAATTTTTCAGATAATATGAATGCTTTTCAATCTAATTTAACAACTAATGTAAATAATTATAATCAATTGAATGATAGTACAATGATGGTTCCTACTGTATCTTATAATCTTGCTAATATTGATAATTCTGGGATTAAGACTAATTTTGCGAATGGAGATCAAGGGTTTGCAAAAGATGCTGATATTGAATCAGTAACCAGTATATATGATAGTGCTATTAGTGATATGGGTAGTCAAATTACTAATATCCAAAATACTATTAGTACAAGTGGCGCTTTCGATGCCGATGAAAGTTCTGCCGTTGCGGGAATGTATCAAAAAGCAGGAAAAATATTAAGCGATAGCAATGTAGAATTAAGTGAAAGTCTTAAAAGTTATTTAAATGATACTAAAGAAAAATATAGTCAAACTCAATCTACAAATATTGAAAATGCAAACGCTGCATAATAAACGTTTAGATTTTTCTAAACAAATAGCAACTAGAATATAAATAGTTGCTATTTGTTTAGAAAAAACAGGTGATAATATGGTTAAAATTAATGTAGAAGAACTAAGAAGTGAAGTTAATAAGATTGACAAGTTAATAACGTCTTATGAAGATAATATAGGAAACATTAATATGTGTTATCAAAATATAGCATCTTCTTGGCGTGGTGGTGTTTTTGATGAAAAAAATAAAGAATTAGAACAAGAAATATTATCTAATAAGAAATTAATATCTCGTTTAAAAGAACAACAAGCAATTTATGAAGATATATTTAATTTTTATAAAAATATTGGTAATAATATTACTTGTAATCTAAACTCAAAGGATTATACTTTATCAAAAATTCAAATTAATATCGATAATATTAAAACTATAAAGAATAAAATAAATGAGTTGACACCTTTTATAGATATTAGTCAAGAATTAAATATTATAAATGAAACATTAAATTCTATTAATGAAGTTAAAAGTACTATAAGAAACTTATATCAAGATATCGAAGACAAAGAATATGAAATATATAATAAAGTTTCAAAAAATATAACAGAATAGGTGAACTATAATGAATGATAATTTTATTTTAGAAGAAGACAAGGTTTCAATAGAAGTAAAAAAATTAATTAGTTTTATTGAAGAAAATAATAGTATAGTAGAGGATTTATCTGAGTCTTTTCATTATATTTTAAATTTGTATAATTCTGATATTACTAATAATATTAGTGATTTTAATAATTTGGCTATCAATAAAATGAATAATTTCTATCGTAAATCTGTTGAAAATTACGACTTTATAAGAAGTAATTTAGAAGCTACAAATATTGTAAAAAAAGAAAATATAGAAAGAGCTAATTCTTTTGAAGGCGGTATGATTAAATGAATAATTTAGAGTTACAAACTAAAATAAAGGATATAATAAATTCTATAGATCAAGAAGTAGAAAGTATAGAAAAAATTATAGATAGTTTAGATGAAAACTTCGTAATAGATGATAGTCCAATACAATTAGATAATTTAAGAGAAATCCAGTTAAAAATGAAAGAAATTAAAAACAATTTATATCAAAAATCTATCCAAAAAAAATAATTTAGTAAGAACAAAGGAGTTTATCTATGGCAAAGATGAGTAAAAATAGTAATAGTAGTTTTAGCGCTGTTAAGGGAATTAGTAAATCTGCAGGAAGTTCTATTGCTAAAATTGCTAAAGAAGCGACAGAAGATCTTGTTATAAAAAATGATGATAAAGAAACAGAAAATATAAATGTTGAGACAGAAGAACTTGAAGATTTAACTGAAGAAGAGTATTTGGATGAGTTAAAAGAACAAAAGAAAGATTATGAGGAACCTTTAGAAGAGATAGAAAAAGAAATAGCAGCCTTAGAATCTTTAAGTATGGATTATAGAGAGTGGCGTGCTAAATATAAAGATAAGTATGATTTAGATGAACTTAGGGAAATTGCTAAAGAAAAAAGAGATACTTATAAAGATGATATAAAAGAATACAAAGAAGACTTAAAAAATGATAAAGCAACTCTAGAATCAGCTATTTATAAAATTGAACAATTAGAAAAAACAGCTAAATATGATCAACTTAGTACTGAAGATGAGTATCAGGATTATGAGAAAAGTGATTCTAAAGAATCATTGGAAGAAATTAAGAAAATAGATTTAGATAAACTTTTTAATAAACAGTATGAGGGTAATTTAGAGTCATATTGTAGACTAAATGATATTGATTATGACAAGATTAATGAATTAGAGTTTGCAGAATATGTAAAAAAGCACGATAAACTAGCTTATACTAGTTATTTTAAAGGAGAAGAATTAGATTATCTAATTGAATTAGATGACGAAGAATTAACTAAAAAATATAATTATTTATTTGAGACTAAGGGAAAAGATGCAGCAGATGATTATTTAACGGCTATGAAAGATACAATACATCAAAAAGTAGGATCAAAAAGAGCACAAGAGTATTTAAATGGGCTTGAAAAAGATGAAGATGGTAATTATGATAATAAAGCTATTGCTAATTATTTAGACACAATTTTAAAAGGGGGAGGCTCTGGAATAAATTCCTTTTTTGAAGGACTTGAAGCTTGGGGAGAAAAAGATCACGTCTATACTGCTAATGAATATGAGAGTATGTATATATTATCTGCATTACAAGAAAATGAAAGCTTTACAAATTTTTTAGATAATACTTACGAACTTAGTAGTAGTGTTGGTAATATGTTACCAAGTGTTTTAATTGGAACAGTAACATCTCCAATTGCAGGTACAGTAGTAATGGGAGCATCAGCTGGAGGAAGTAACTATCATCAAATGAAAGTAGAAGGTGAGTCTACTAAAGATGCTATTACATATGGTGTATTATCTGGACTATCAGAAGCTACTATTCAACATTATTTAGGAGCAATTCCTGGGTTAAATGATGTATCTGTAACTTCTTTAAAAACTTTTGGAAAATCTGTCGCTAAAGAAGGTTTAGAAGAGGGGGTACAAGAATTTTTTGATGCTACCTTACAAGCAGATATTAAAGATGAAGATTTAAATATTAAAGATACAATTAAGAATTCTTTAAAAGGCGCTATTTATGGAGCATTAACAGCAGGAATATTTAATGGTGCATCTTTTGGAACTAATAAAATAAGTAAAGCAGGTAGCATTGAAACAGATGTTAAAAGTGATACTAAAATAGAAAGAGAAGTAAGTGAAGAAAATGGTTTTCAATTAAATATAGATGATATTAAAGGATTTTATAAAGCTAAATTAGATCAAGGATTTTTTACTAAAGATCAAGTTGATAATATTATATCTTCTATAAATTCTAAAGGTTATATTAGTGAAGATACTGGAGAACATTTATTAGATTTATTTGATGGAGATTATGATGTTTATATAAAAACTATTCATAGTAGTGATTTAGATTCTATTAATGAAAAAGGAATTTATTGTAACGGTACATCTACAAGTATTGGGGGAGGAGTTCCCCAAAGTATAAATGATATTAATATTGATAATACAATTACAGGCGTTGATAATATTATTGATATTTTAAGAGTTATTAAAAATTCTAATGGTTTTTCTCAAGGGCTTAATCCTACTGATGGAACATTAATAATTAAAGTTCCTAAAGGGACAGATATTAAAAATTATATTTATTACAATGAAAATGAAAATGCTTTTTGTATTAGTCCAGAGTGCTTAGATTCATTTGTTAAAGTAGATTCTGATGGTATTGAACAAGATGTAAAAGATATATCAGGAGAAAGCGTAACAAAAGATATGCCAGGTAAACAAATGTTTAAATCAACTCTTAACTATTCATCATTCACAGCAGCCAATCAAGTTAAAAGTGTTTTAAATAAAATGATGGAAACTAATGATGATATTAATAATACTGTCGCTAATAATATTGATAATATATTGAATTCTAGTGAGATTTCATCTTTAGTATTTAATGAAGCAGAATTGTTTGATGACTCTTTTACTCATAATAACAGACTAATAAATGAATTGAATATAAATTTCAATTCAACAGATGAATTAGTTAGTCACGAATTGGGTCATTTATTAGAACTTGTAATTGGTAAAGAAAAAATTCCTGAGGATTTTAGTACTATTAATAATAAACTTATTAATAAATTAAATAGCAATGAAGAAATCGTATCTTTTTTAGAAAATGTAATTATTTATAACGAGAAAATGGTAAATAGATCTAAGGATTCTGCTAGAGAATATATAAATAATCATATAGATGAGAAAAATAATTATATTAACGAAACTATAAAAAGCTTGGAAAATGTAAAACAAGAAGCAGATAAATTAAATATTGACTATAATACATATTCATCTTTAATATCAGAATATGATACTAATAGTATTGAATATAGAAATAAAATTGCTAATTTATATGATTTAAAAATTGAAAAAGAAATTTATGATATGAATAGATTAAATGATCACGAATTTAAAATATATGATATAGTATGTGGTATTATAGATAGTATATATAATGGGAATAACCCTTTTTATGAAAAATATTATTTACCTAATAATTTAAGAAGTCATAATAAAGAATATTATAATAGTTCTACATTTAAAAGTTTTGATGAACAATTTTCTGATTATTTTGCTTTAAGAGTAAATCGTGATACTTATGAAGGCGCTGCTATTTTGTTACAACGATTTTTAGGTAAAGATTGGTTTGTTATGATGAATGAACATTATGAAAAATTAGCACTTGATTTAAAAAGGTTAACAACTAAAGAAAGTTCATCTAATGTAATAAAGGATGATATAACTAGTAATTATTTACAAAATATAAATATGCATATTGGTTACGTTTTTAATGTTATTAAAACTATAGATTATAAATATGGTTCTGGTAAAGGTCTTGCTGCTCTTGAAAAATACTTAATAGATGGTAATATAAATCATATTACAAGAGACAATAATTGTAGATCTTATATTAATTCATTAGATAGGGATACGCTTACACTTTGTTTGAATCAAATAATTACAAACTATAACATTCATAATAGTGACCCTTTACCTAATAATCTTACTCCAGCAAGAGCTAGGGAACTTTATAGTGTTTATCTTGCTAAAATGAATAGTTCCTCTACTTATTATGATTATAGTTATAATGAATATATGAATTATGTAAATTATTGTAAGAGTAATAACTTAAAATATTTTTATAACTATGAATACTTAAATTTATCAAAAAAATTACAATCTTTACAAAATCAAATGAGTTATAGTAAAAAGTACATGTCTTTAAAAACAGAGAATCAAATAAATCAATATTATGGTTCTTTAAATAGTAAAGAATATCGACAAATAATAAGTTTAATAAAAGATTTTTCTTCAATTTCAAACCGTGTTGCTAAATATAATTTTAATGATATCGCTTATGAGAATTTTGTTAATTTTGTTATTACAGAGTCTAATATAAGTACTAGGAAAAAACAAGAGTTACAAAACTATTTCAATACATCTTTACAAGGTACATTTTTATCACAATTAAATGTATCTGAGGCACTTGCAATATATGAATATACTGCAGGAAGTGGTACTATTCTTATGTATTTAACAGATCCGTATAAACAAATTTATCCTTGGTATAGAATTAAGGATAAAAATACATTAAATAATATTATTAAAGGTCTTGATTCTGCTATTATTAAATATGGTCCTTTGGAGAATAATATGATATTATATAGGGGAGACACATTTAGTAAATTATCTTTGTGGAAAGATTGGAATGTAAGAAATTATTATGATTTACAAAACTATATTGGTAAAGTTGTTAATTGTGAAACATATATGAGTACAGGCGTATCGAAAGAAGGTTCATTTCCAGGAGAGATTAAATGGATAATTAAAGCTCCTATTGGTACAAAAGGAATGTATATAAATGATATTTCAGAATATTTTTCAGATAAAAGTCAATTTGAATATATTGTAAAGAGAAATTCTAAATTTAGAATTGATAATGTTTATAAAGATGAAAATGGTGTTGTTATTATTAAAGCAAAGATTGTTGAGTAGGAGGTAAAGTATGAATAAAAGTTTAGTTTTAGAAAATGGAAAAGAAATAGAAACTGAAGAGGAACTTTTTTACTATATAAATATGTCAGTTAATATTTTAAATGAAATAAGAAAAACTCCTTTATTTGCTTTAGAGTTTAAAAGTGGTAATTTAAAAAGATATGAAGAAATAGAAGAATCTTTAAAATTACGAACAGCTGATGGCAGAATATTAGATTTTGAAGAAGCGATAGATTATTTTAATGGTGTATTAAAGAAAAAAAGATAAATTGCAATTTAGTGATTTAAATTTTATTGATGAAAAAGGAAATGAAGATTCTTTATCGTGATTATGAGATTTTTAATGTTGTGATGTTTGAGTATACAGGTAAATATATTGATAATGATTCTGATAATAAGAAACGCATATAGTTATATGTGTTTTTTAAACCACTACTTTCCTTTTGTCTTAAAGTCTAGTATAATAAGTTTGGAAAGAGGGACTATTATGTATTTATTTATAGAATATCCAAAATGTAGTACTTGCAAGAAAGCTAAAAAGTTTTTAGATGATAATAATATTAAATATATTGATAGAAATATTGTAACAGATAATCCTACTAAGAATGAATTAAAAAAGTTTCTTGAAATTAGTGGTAAAGATATAAAAACGTTCTTTAATACTAGTGGTAATTTATATAAAGAGTTACACTTAAAAGATAAATTACCTAGTATGACTTTAGATGAAAAACTAGAATTACTTGCAAGTGATGGTATGCTTGTTAAAAGACCTCTTCTTGTAGGTGATGATTTTGTTTTAACTGGATTTAAAGATAGTATTTGGAATGAGGTGATAATTAATGGATGAATTATTTAAAAAACTTAATATAACTCCTAAAAATTTAAAACTTTATGAAGTAGCTTTTTCTCACTCATCTTATGCTAATGAACATAGAGCGAAAAAAGATTATGAGAGATTAGAGTTTTTAGGAGATGCTGTTGTTGATCTTGTTATGGCAGATTACTTATATCGTAATCACAATGAAAATGAAGGAACAATGACTAAAGTAAGAGCAAGTTATGTATGTGAAAATGCTTTATATGAGTATTCTTTAGGATTAGGACTTAATAAATATATTAAAGTAGGTCACGGAGAAGAGATAAATGGTGGTAAACTTAAGAAAGCGATTGTCGCTGATATATTTGAAGCTTTGATGGGTGCTATATATCTAGATCTTGGATATGCTACTGTTAGAAGAGTTATTTTAGACATTATTGTTCCTTATGTTACTAATCCTAATGTTACTTTCTTCTCTGATTATAAATCTGCTTTACAAGAAGCAGTTCAAACTAGTAAAAAAAGTCTATATTATGAACTTATAGAAGAATCAGGTCCTGCTCATAATAAGAAGTTTAAAATGCAAGTTAGAGTAGATGGTATTATATATGGAGAAGGTGTTGGTAATAGTAAGAAAGAAGCTGAACAACTAGCTGCTAAAAATGCTTTGGAGAAACTTGCTATATGAATGGAATAGAAGTACTTTATAATAAATTAGTAGAAATGATTTATGAAGCGGAAGAAGAAAGTGAAGAGAAAAGAATAGAATTAGTTAACTATATTTGCTCTTTAATGGGCATTAACCCTGAATTTTTAAAAAGCCCTGAAGTATTTGAAAGATTAGAAGTTTTAGTTCAATTTAATAATTCTATTATTAAGATTCTTGAAAATATTAGACTAGTAGGAGAGAAAGCTTATATAGCTAATAATCTTTTAGATTTATCAGAATGTTATATTGATGCTTTAAAAATAGAAAATTTATTCTGTGATTATGATAGTTATTTTAATCTATTAAAGTGTTATCAATTATGTATAGATGAACATAATATTAATACCCTTACTGCTAAATTACTATGTCATAATTATGATGATTACATTGAAGCGATAAGTAAACATTTTGATTTAACTTTAGAAGAAAAATATAATGTTGATATTTCATTAGTAGAAGAAATTAATCTTATAAGAAAAGATAAATACTTAGCAAGAAAGTATTTGAAAAAAATAAAAAAATAGAGTATAATTAGTAAAGTTTTGTTTCTATATAAAAGAAAGGAGAATTTATGAGTAAAATAAAAATATTTAGTCTTGGAGGACTAAATGAGAATGGTAAAAATATGTATGTTGTTGAAGTAGATAAAAACATATATGTATTTGATGCCGGATTAAAATTTGATAATGAAAAGAATTTGGGAATAGATTATATTATTCCTAACTTTGATTATTTAATTAAAAATAGAAAGAGAATTAAGGGAATATTTTTAAGTCACGGTCACGATGGTAATATGGGGGCAGTTCCTGATATATTAAAAAGTATTAAAGAAGTTAATATATATGGCGCTAAATTAACATTAGAAATATTAAAACAAGATTTAGATCCTATTACAATAAAAAAGAGTCATTTAATAGAAGTTAAACCACATAGAAAATTAGAATTTGGTAAAGAAAGTATTTTTCCTATTAGTATGACTCATTCTATACCTGATGCTTTATGTTATGTTTTATATACAAAAGATGGAGCGATTGTTTATACTGGTGACTTTACTTTTGATCATACTGAGACAGGTATTTATAAAACAGATATAGGTAAACTTGCTTATGTTGGTAAACAAGGAGTACTATGTTTACTAGCAGAATCTATGTATGCAGAGCGAGAAGGTTATACTAGTCCAAATAATAGAGTAAGTGATTTTATTAGAAATATTTTAAATAAAAATAAAGGGAGAATAATTGCAACTGTTTTTCCAGCACATTTTTATAGAATACAAGAGATATTTGATGAAGTCAGTAAAACTCATAGAAAAATAGTTATTATGGGACATTCTCTACAAAATACTATTAATTATGCTTTAGATAATAAATATCTAACTATAGATAAGAGAGTCATAGGAGATTTATCTAATTTAAATGATAAAGATAGTGTTGTTTTAATATCTGATGAGAAA
Organism: uncultured Bacilli bacterium; assembly: GCA_944331725.1. The sequence continues at coordinate 15,898 of CALVJE010000002.1, forward strand.
GAAAAACCTTTTGCAAACTTAGAAAGAATTATTAAAGGATATGATAAGTTTATTAAACTTAATACTAATGATACAATCTTTATAACAGAACCTGCTTATGAAGGAATAGAAAAAAGATTAGCATTAGTTATGGATGAAATTGCAATGCTTGGTGTTAATGCTATTAGTTTATCTAGTAAAAAACATCTATTACATCACGCTTCTCGTGAAGATTTATCTCTTTTAATTAATTTAATGCAACCTAAATATTATTTTCCTGTTAAAGGAGAATATCGTAATCAATATGCTAATGCTGAAGTAGCAGAGAATTTAGGTATTCCAAAAGATAATATTATCTTAAAACAAAATGGTGATGTTACAACTTTTGTTAAAGGTAATTTAGTAAATACTAATGAACATATACCAGTTGATGAGTTATTAATTGATGGTAATAGTAATGATGATATAGGTGATTTAGTTTTAAAAGATAGAGAAATGTTAGGTGAAAATGGTATTGTAATAGTTAGTTGTACTTTAGATAAAGAAACTAAAAAAATATTAGCAGGACCAGAAGTATTAACTAGAGGATTTATTTATGTTAAAGATAACTTAGATTTAATAGATGAAATTAAGAGTATGTCTTTAGAAATAATAGAAGATAATATAATAGAGGGATCTAGAAGAGTAGATTATTCTAAGATTAAAAATGATGTTAGAGATGTACTTGGTAAATATTTTTATAAAACTATGGAAACAAAACCTATGATTATAACAGTTATACAAGAAGTATAGAAAGTAAAAGAGCAAATTTTTGAAATGAAGCTCTTTTTTTGATGAATTTTAAAATTTAGTTTTTTGCATTAATTTTCTATGTATGTTAGAGTTAAAACAATTAACTTTTAAGGAGGTACTTATTATTAATAATTTAATAGAAAAGGAAGATGCAAAAATAGAAAATATGATATATGAAGTTAGAGGTAAGCAAGTGATGCTTGTTAGTGATGTTGCAAAATTATATCATGTAGAAACTAGAATAGTTAACCAAACAATTAAAAGAAATATAAATAGATTTCCAGAAGAATTTTGTTTTCAATTGACGAGCTTAGAATGGGAAAGTTTGAGATCACAATTTGTGATCTCAAACGATAAAACTAGTGAATTAACACGAGGTGGAGTAAGATATTTACCATATGTTTTAACAGAACACGGTATTATAATGCTATCTGGTCTTTTAAAAAGTGATATTGCAGTAAAAATGAATATTAGGATTGTTAATGCATTTGTAGCGATGAGAAAATATATTTCAAGTGATCTTATTGAATATAGTAAAATATTAATAAATCACGAAAATAGACTTAGTTTATTAGAAAGTACTTTTGATAATTTTAAAGAAGAAACTAATCATATATTTTTTGAAGGACAAATTTATGATGCATATTCTCTTATGATAAAGATATTTGAAAGTGCTAAAGAAAATATTGTAATAATAGATAATTATATTAATAAAAATATTTTAGATATATTATCTAAAACTTATAATGAGGAGCAAGTTTTAAAGATTTAGGAAAGAAATGCTTTGCTATCACAAAAATAGAAAGTAAAGAGATTTTAGATAATTTATTAAGTAAGTTAGATGATATTTTAGTTAAATAAGGTTATGTCAAGACCTTTTTTCTTTTTGTTTACATTTTCTTTGTCAAATAATTTATTTGTCTAATTAAATATTCCTTATTTCATTTACATTTTTATTAATTTTGTGTAATATATAGTTAAGCAGTGGTAGACTGTGGGGAAAAGTGGGGGATAAATATGTTTATAGGAGAGTATCATCATAATATTGATGAAAAAGGAAGAATTGCTATACCTTCTAAATATCGTGAAATACTTGGTAATAATTTTGTTATTACTCGTGGTATAGAGCATTGTATATATGTTTATCCTACTAGTACTTTTGAAAATATTGTTACAAAATTAGAAACTTTACCATTTACTAAAAAAGATGCTAGATCTTTTACAAGATTTTTTATGTCCGGTGCTACTGCTATAGAACTTGATAAACAAGGAAGAGCTAATATTCCAAGTCCTCTTGTAAATTATGCTAATCTATCTAAGAAATGTGTAATTGTTGGAACGGGAGATAGATTAGAAATTTGGAATGAAGATGACTTTGAAGAGTTTATGAGTTCTGCTACTATGGAAATGTCTGATATCGCAGAGAATTTATTTGAGGAGAAAATATGATACATAAACCAGTTTTACTAGATGAAGTTATAGAAGTTTTAAATTTAAAAGATAATAGTGTTGTTGTTGATATGACATTAGGATTTGCAGGACATAGTAGTGAAATGTTAAAAAGAATTAAAAATGGGTATTTATTCGCCTTTGACCAAGATGAGGAAGCACTTACCTTTAGTAAAGATAAACTATCTACTATTAGTGATAACTTCCAAGTCATTGACTCTAACTTTGTCTATGCTAAAGAAAAGTTAAATGAATTAGGCGTAGAAAAAGTAGATGCTATTCTTTATGATCTTGGAGTATCAAGTCTTCAATTAGATGAGGATTATCGAGGCTTTTCTTATAGATTTGATGCTCCACTTGATATGAGAATGGATCAAGATAATAAGTTAACTGCTAAGATAGTTGTTAATACTTATAGTTATGATGAGTTAAAGAGAATCTTTAAAGAATATGGAGAAAGTAAGTTTTCTTCTTCTGTTGCTAGAAATATTGTTAAATATAGAGAAACTAAGGAAGTAGATTCTACTTTAGAACTTGTAGAGATTATTAAATCATCTGTTCCTTATAAAGAGAGAGTTAAAAAACATCCTGCTAAACAAATATTTCAAGCGTTGAGAATAGAAGTTAATAAAGAATTAGAAGTCTTAGAAAAGTCTCTTGATGATAGTTTATCTATTCTTAATGTTGGGGGAAGAATTGCTGTTATTACTTTTCATTCTTTAGAAGATAGAATTGTTAAACGTAAATTTAATAAAGTGTGTGAAATTGATCCTTTAGTAAAAGGATTACCTAATATAAGTGAAGATAAATTACCTGATTTTAGATTAATTACTAGAAAAGGTATTAAAGCAAGTGAAGAGGAACTTCAATATAATAATAGAAGCCATAGTGCTGTTTTAAGAGTTATAGAAAGAATAAAATAAGAAAGTTGGGGTGATAATATGGCTAAAAGAAAACTTAAGAAACGTGTTAAAATGAGTAAATTTGAACGTTTAATTTATACATTTGCTATTGTCTTAGCCGTTAGTGCACCTCTTACTATTGTTTTTTCTAAAGCGACACTATCTAAGATAAATTTTGAAGTTGAAAAGACTAAAAAAGAAATAGAAGAACAAACTAAAACTAATGAGAGTTTATCTATGAAAATAAATGAACTAGCTTCACTAGATAAGATAGAAGAAGTTGCTAAAGAACAAGGATTAAGTTATAATAATGATAACATTAAAAATATCGATGAATAATAGGAAGTGAGATTAGTGAAGAAGAAAAAGAGAACAAGAAATAATATTAAATATAGTAAATTAGTTATTTTAGCTTCTCTTTTTTTGTTTGCTCTAATGTTAGTTAGAGTTACACAACTTGCTTTATCAGAGGAAATTGATGATACTAATCTACAAGCATTAGCAAAAAAACGTACTACAAAAACAGATATTGTAAAAGCAGAACGTGGTAATATTTATAGTAGTGATGGTGAGGCTTTAGCTCAAAATGTTTCATCATATAAATTAATTGCATATCTTTCTCCATCTAGGACAACTGATCCTGATAACCCACAACACGTTGTAGATAAAGAAATGACTGCTAGTAAACTTGCTCCCATTTTAGGAACAACAGAAGATGTTATACTTTCTTATTTAAATAAAGAAAATATTTATCAAACAGAGTTTGGTACTATTGGTAGTGGACTTACTGAACTTACTAAAGAAAAAATAGAAGAGTTAAATTTACCAGGAATAGATTTTATTGAAAGCTTAAAAAGATATTATCCAAAAGGAGATTTCGCTTCTTATGTACTTGGATATGCTAAAGAAGAGACTAGTGTTGATGAAGATGGTAATGAAGTTACAGATATGACTGGAGAAATGGGAATTGAAGAATATTATGATTCAACATTAAAAGGAGAAGATGGTTATACTACTTATCAAAAAGATTTAAGAGGTTATAAAATAGCAGGTACTAATGAAATTACTAAAGAAGCAGAAGATGGTAAAGATATATATTTAACTATTAATAGTAGTATACAGTTTTTTGTAGAACAAGCATTAAGTGAAGCCGAAGCTAATTATAATTATGACTGGTTTACTATTATGATTGCAGATGCTAATACAGGGGCAATACTAGCATCAAGTACTTCACCTTCTTTTGATCCTAATAAAAGAGATATTACTAATTACTTAGATATGAATGTATCTAGTCCTTATGAACCTGGTTCTACTATGAAAATATTTACTTATATGGCAGCGATGGAACAAGGTGTTTATAATGGTAATGAAACATATCATTCTGGTACTTATGTAACAACAGATGGAACAGAAATAGGTGATTGGAATAGAGCAGGTTGGGGAGATATTTCATTTGATCAAGGTTTCGCTCTATCTAGTAACGTTGGTGTTATTAATTTGATTGATAGGCATTTATCGGCTGATATTTTAAGAAGTTATTTTAAAAAATTAGGTTTTAGTAAGAAAACTGGTATTGAACTTCCTAATGAAAGTGCTGGTACTTTAAACTTTAAATATGAAACAGAGATATTTAATGCAGGATTTGGTCAAGGTATTACCACAACACCTATTCAAAATATTCAAGCTTTAACTTCTCTTACTAATAAAGGAGTTATGTTAAAACCTTATTTAGTTGAAAAAATAGTTGATTCTGATACTGGAGAAGTTACTTATGAAGGAAAAAGAGAAGAAGTAGATACAGTTGCTAGTGAAGCGACAGTTAATAAAATAAAAGACTTAATGTGGAATACTGTTAATACTCCTGGTATGACAGGTGCTGGTTATCGCCTTGATGGTTATGATTTAATTGGTAAGACTGGTACTGCTCAAATAGCAGATGAAAATGGGGGAGGTTATTTAACTGGAGAGTCTGATATTATATCATCATTTGCAGGAATATACCCTAAAAATGATCCTAAAGTAATTATTTATGCCTCTGTAAAAAGACCAGATGGTGGTAATCAAAGAGTTATATGGACGGTAATTAAAGATATAGTTATTAATATCAGTAAATATTATGGAACAGATCCTGTTACAACTAGTGAAGAAGAATTATTAGAATATAGTTTAACATCTTATAAGAATAAAGATACTGCTAGTAGTAAGAGTGAACTTGAAAATATGAAGATGAATGTTAAAGTTATTGGAAATGGTAATAAAGTTATTAAACAATATCCTACTAAAGGTGAGAAAATTACAGAAGGAACTAATGTATTTCTTATTACTAATGATAGTAATTTAACTGTTCCAGATGTTACAGGACTTTCTAGTAAACAAGCGGAAGACTTATTAAGACTACTCAATATAAGCGTTAAACTAGAAGGTAATGGTTATGTTACTAGTCAAAGTATTGCAGTAGGTACTCCGATTACTCCTGGAATGGAGATAACTCTTAGTTTAAATCCTAAATTTTAGATATTTGAAAATTCAAATATCTTTTATTTGGACTTGTTAAATTAAGATTAGTTAGTGTATAATTATTTTATAGAATAGAGGTGCGAATTTATGGCTCATATCTATACAGGTCTTGATATTGGTAATGGCTATATAAAGATAGTAGTTGTGAATGCTAATTTAGATAAGTATTACGTTCTTGCTACTACTTCAGTTAAGACTAATGGACTTAAAAAGAATGTTATATATGATGAGAAAAAATTAAAAAATTCTTTAGTAAATGCTATTAAAACCACGGAAGAAAAAATAGGTATGAAAATAAAAGAAGTTATTTTGTGTCTTCCTGCTAATAGAGCTAGTATGACTATTGAACACGGTTTAGTTAATATAAAAGGAGAAAGAGTAAGAGGAAGAGATATTAATAATGTAGTTGAAGATACTGTTTTAAATAGTTATGATGATTCACGAGAACTTGTTAGTTGTTTACCTATATCTTTTACAGTTGATGATGAAGCTAGTGTTAGTAATCCTATAGATGAGCAAGGGGAAAAGTTATTTTTAAAAGCAGTTGTAGCTACTTCTCCTAAAAATGAAATATATCCCTTTATAAATATAGTTAGAAGTATAGGTATTAATATTACTGATATTGTTCATAATATTCAAGCTGATTACTATACAGTAGCTAATAAAGCTAGTAAAGATTTAGATAGGAAAATGGGTGCTGTTATTAATATAGGTACTGATATTACTAGTATAGGTGTATTTAATAAAGGAATTATGATTAAAAACTCTTATATTCCTGTTGGTAGTAGTAGTGTTGATAAAGATATATCTTTTGTATATAAAGTAGATTTATCTAAAGCAAAGGAACTAAAAGAGACTTTTGCACTTACTTCCTCAAGATATGCTGATAGTAATGATTTAAAGACAGTTACTGATAATGAAGGTAAAAAAATTACAATTAATCAAGTACAAATTTCAGAAGTTATAGAATCTAGAATAAAAGAAATACTAAAACTTGCAAAAAATGAGATAAATCGCTTAACAAAAAGAGAAATAAGTTATATAATTGTAGTAGGTGGTATTAGTGAACTAGCAGGATTTAACTATATTGTTGAAGATGTTTTAGGTAGATATGCTAGTTGTATGAATATGACGGAAATCGGTGCTAGACATAATAAATATTCAAGTGCTTTTGGAAGTTGTATATATTATGATAAGAAGTGTACATTAAGAGAAAAAAATGGTAATATGTTTGATGAAGTGGATATAGATAATTTTGTATCACCTAAAAAGAGAAATGGTAATAATGATATATCTAATAAATTTTTTGGTCACTTTTTTGATAACTAATTAAGGAGGAAACATAGTATGGGAAACGGACTAGAAATGGATCAATTAGCGAAAATTAAAGTAATCGGATGCGGTGGAGGCGGTGGTAATGCCGTTAATAGAATGGTTGAGTCTGGTGTTAAAGGAGTAGAATTTATTGTTGCTAACACAGACTTACAAGTTTTAAATAATTCTAAAGCAGATGTAAAAATTCAATTAGGAGCTAATCTAACTGATGGACTTGGAGCAGGATCTCGTCCTGATATTGGAAAAGAAGCAGCACTTGAATCTAAAAAAGAAATAGAAGATGCCTTAACTGGTGCAGATATGGTTTTCATTACTTGTGGAATGGGTGGTGGAACTGGAACAGGAGCTGCTCCTGTAGTAGCAGAAATTGCCCAAGCACTTGGAGCATTAACTGTTGCAATTGTTACTAAGCCTTTTACTTTTGAAGGTAGAAAGAGAATGGAAAATGCTTTAAAAGGTTTAGAGGAACTAGAAAAACACGTTGATACTTTAATAGTAATACCAAATGATAGATTAAGAGAAATTATTGATAAAACAACACCTATGTTAGAAGCATTTAAAGAAGTTGATAATGTATTACGTCGTGGTGTTCAATCTATATCAGATTTAATCGCTGTAGTTGGACTTGTTAACCTTGATTTTGCAGATGTTCAATCAGTTATGAAAGATTCAGGTCGTGCTATTATAGGTATAGGTATAGGTATGGGTGAAGATAGAGCGATAGAAGCTGCTAAACAAGCTGTTTCTAGTCCTTTACTTGAAACTAGTATAACAGGTGCTACAGATGCAATTATTAATATAACTGGTGGTGTTAATTTAACATTATTTGAAGCAGAACAAGCTGCAGAAGTTGTTAGAGCAGCTTCTGGTAATGATATTAATACAATCTTTGGTTCTGTTATTAATGAAAACTTATCAGATGAAGTTATTGTTACTGTAATTGCTACAGGATTTGATAGAAAAGAAGAAGAAGAGGTTAAACAACCAATATTCTCTAATAATCAACAAACAAGAAGAAGTAGAGAAGATAACCCTTATGTTGTAGCAATGAGTACTAATAATGATAGTGATGATGATGATGGAGAAGTATTAGATGATACAGATTATGATTTTCCTCCATTCTTAAGAGATAAAAATTTTTAGAGATGTAATATAACTAAAAATATGATAATATAGTAACTGATGTTACTATATTTTTTAAGTAGGTGTGTATAATGAAACAAGAAAACATTCGTAATTTTTCTATAATAGCGCATATAGATCACGGGAAAAGTACACTAGCAGATAGAATTTTAGAAGAAACTAAAGCAGTTACAGAAAGAGAAATGAAAGATCAATTATTAGATTCTATGGATATAGAAAGAGAACGTGGTATTACTATCAAATTAAATGCTGTATCTATCAATTATAAATATAATAACGAAACATATTTATTAAACTTAATAGATACTCCAGGACACGTTGATTTTTCTTATGAAGTTAATCGTTCTCTTGCTTCTTGTGAAGGTGCTATTCTAATAGTAGATGCAACTCAAGGAATTGAAGCCCAAACCCTTGCAAACCTTTATCTTGCTATTGATAATAACTTAACTGTTATTCCTGTTATCAATAAAATAGATTTACCTAGCGCTGATATTCCTAGAGTAACAGAAGAACTTACTAATTTAGGCTTTCTTGAAGAAGAAATTATTTTAACTAGTGCCAAAACAGGTGAGGGTATAAAAGACTTATTAGATGCCATTATTACTAAAATACCTGCACCAACTGGAGAAGTATCTAAACCTTTACAAGCTTTAATATTTGATAGCATCTATGATTCTTATAGAGGAGTATTAACCGCTGTTCGTATTTTTAATGGTAGTGTTAAAAAAGGTGATATTATCTATATGTTAGATAGTAAAGCTAGTTATGAGGTCTTATCTATTTTAAAAAATACCCCTAAAGAAGTAGAAGTAAATACTCTAAATACAGGAGAAGTAGGTTATATCTATGCATCCATTAAAAGTATTAGTGATGTTCACGTTGGAGATACTATTACTCTAAACTCCACTAAAGATGAAATAAAGCCTCTACCAGGATATAAAAAATTAAAAAGTGTTGTTTACTGTGGACTATATCCTCTTGAAACTAACAAATTTGAAGACTTAAGAGAGGCTTTAGAAAAACTTAAATTAAATGATGCCGCCCTTATTTATGAACCAGAGACATCAGTCGCTTTAGGATTTGGTTTTAGAACTGGATTTTTAGGACTTCTACATATGGAAGTAACAATAGAACGTATAAAAAGAGAATTTAATATTGATGTAGTTGCAACAACTCCCTCAGTAATTTATGAAGTAACCCTTACTGATGGTAGTATTATCCAAGTAGATGCACCTAATAAGATGCCTCCTAAAGTTAAAATAAAAGAAATAAAAGAACCATTTGTAAAAACATCTATTTATACTCCAAAAGACTATATAGGTCCTTTAATGGAATTATGTCAAGATAAACGAGGAACATTTATTAATATGGACTATTTAGATGAAAAACGTGTATGTCTTATCTATAAATTACCTCTATCAGAAATAGTTTATGATTTCTTTGATAAACTAAAATCTATAACAAAAGGCTATGCTTCATTCGATTATGAAGTAATAGGTTATGAACCTAGTGATTTAGTAAAATTAGATATCTTATTAAATGGAGAAGTAGTAGATGCTCTAAGTATGATAGTTCATAAAGACTTCGCTTACAATAGAGGTAAACTAATAGTTCATAAACTAAAAGATGTAATACCAAGACAACTATTTGAAGTACCTGTTCAAGCTTCTATTGGTAATAAAGTAATAGCAAGGACTGATATCAAAGCTTTAAGAAAAGATGTACTTGCAAAATGCTATGGAGGAGATATTACTCGTAAGAAAAAACTATTAGAAAAGCAAAAAGAAGGTAAAAAGAAAATGAAACAAATAGGTAGTGTTGAAGTACCTAGTGATGCCTTTTTAGCAATCCTTAGTACTAAAGAATAAAAAACTACACATTAAGTTATGACTATGCTATAATATCATTAATTTAAAAAAAGAGGTAATTTATGAATTTTAAAGAAGGAAGTAAAGCATATTTATTTGAACAATTAGCATCTCCTGATCAAAGAGGAGTAAGTAGATGGGTTAATAGTAGTGAATTTAAAGACGCCTATAAAAGCCTAAGTTTAGGAAATGGTGCTTCTTGGTGCCGTAAAGAATCATCACTAGCTAAAAAATATTATATTGAATTTGATAAAACTTGTACAAAAGGACCAAGTATAGATAGAATAAGGTTAAATGGCTTTAAAAAAGAAGAAGATAAAATTGGTAATCAATCTATTAGAAAAGATATTAAACTCTATTATCAATCAAAAAGATGTGTAATACTAGGAACATCTAATCCTGAAGTTGATCATAAAAATGGTTTAAAAAACAATAAAAGAGTAATGAATATCAAGACTCAACAACTAGATGATTTTCAACCCTTAAGTAAAGCTGCTAATGATGCTAAAAGACAATTTTGTAAAGAATGTAAAAAAACAGGTATAAGGTATGATGCTAAAAAACTAGGCTATCCTATCTCTTATTATTATGGATGTGAATATCACGATAAGACAGAAAATGGCTGTATAGGATGTTTTTGGTATGATCCTATTGAGTTTAGAAAACATTTAGAATTTAAGGAGTAGTTATGTTAAAAGAAAGAATTAATGAACAAGAAATAAAAACAATTTTTGATAGTATTAGTTCTAAAAAAATGTATTTAAAAGAAATGTATTTAAGTAAAAATATAACTTCAAAGATCCCTAATAAAAATAATGATTTAGATAATGCTATTATAAATACTTGGGATTATGAGATTTCTAAAAAAATTATTCGTTCTCTTTTTAAGAATACTGATAAATATATGCATAATAAAGAAAGTTATAACTTATTAAAAAAACGTATAAAAGAATGGAATGATTTAAAGCTTGGTAAAATAGAGTGGCCCTTTAGTCCAATGGCTTTTGATAGTCATATTAGATCTATTAATTCTATGACAATAAGTTCTAAAGAGAAAGATCAACTAATTATAGATGAAGTTATTAGATTTAGAAGAATAAAAGAAATAAATACTTTAAGAAATGATTATATAGAATACTTAATAGTTGAAAATAATGATAATATTATTCCTACTCTTAAACATAATAAGGGAATAGATTTTTATATAGAAGGTATTCCTTATGATCAAAAAGTTAGTAGAAGTCCTACTAAAAAGTTTATTGATGACTTTAAAGATATTAATTATAAAATGTATGCTATAAAAAATAAAAATAAAGTAGCAGAATACTTATATAAATATCAAGACAGTGAGAGATTTGGTTATAATAATAGATTATTAGTTGTCTATCTAGATCAAGATGTCACTGATAAAGATATTGAAAGATGTTTTAAGGAAGTGGATTTTTCTAAACCAATACACTTAAACTTTACTTATGATTTAAAAGGTAGTAAAAAAGAATATCAAACAAATTGTTATGTTATTTTACTATACACAAGAGAGAAGGTGGAGTGATATATTCACGTACTTATGAATTATATAGGTTCAAAAATATCAATTCTATCATTTATAGATGAAACTATAGAAGATGTTTTAAAGAAAAATAATTATAAAAAAAAGAATATCTGCTTTTGTGATCTTTTTTCTGGTACTAGTTCTGTAGGACAATACTTTAAACGCAAAGGTTATAAAATTATCTCTAATGATATTCAATCTTATAGTTATATAATTACTAATCATTTTATAAAAAATAATAAAAAAATAAAATTTACTAAATTAAAAGAAAAAAATATAGAACCATTTAGTTATTTAAATAATTTAGATTATTATAAAGGCTTTATTTATAATAACTATTCTTTGGGTGGTACTAAAGGAAAAGAATATGAACGTTCTTACTTTAAAGATACTAATGCAATGAAAATAGATGCTATTAGGATTCAAATAGAAAATTGGAAAAAAGAAAATCTCTTATCTGAAAATGAATATGACTACTTAATTACTTGTCTTTTAGAAGCAGCTGATAAAGTCGCTAATACAGCTTCTGTTTATGAAGCATTTCTAAAGAAAATAAAAAACTCTGCTTTAAAAGATTTAGTTATAGAACCATTAGAAATAATTACTTCTACTAAAAATAATATAGTATATAATGAAGATGCTAATACTTTGATAAAAAAAATAAAAGGAGATATTCTTTATTTAGATCCCCCTTATAATACTAGAAAATATGATACTAACTATCATATTCTAGAAACAATAGCTTTATATGATAATCCCTTAATAAAAGGTAAAACAGGGGTAAGAGCAGATACTAGTAAAAGATCTAGATTTTGTATGAAAAAAGAAGCTTTAAAGGCTTTAGAAGAAATAATAAAAGATGCTAATTTTAAATATATCTTATTAAGTTATAATAATGAGGGAATTATTTCTACTAAAGATATAGAAAACATTATGAAAAAATATGGTAGATATGAAAAATATACTAAACGTCATAAGAGATTTAAAGCTGATAACAATCGTAATTATACAACTAATTATACTATAGAATATATTCACTGTTTAATAAAAGATAGGAGTGAAACTACAATGGATATTAAAACAACTGATATTAAAAAATATATCCCAGCCTTTACAAATTTTTTTGAAGATGGGTATAAATTTGAAGAATTTTTAAAACTATATCTTGAAAAAATAGGTCTTGATGAAGTAAGTGTTACTAAAAGATCAAAAGATGGAGGAATAGATTTAAAAGCTATTAGACCAGGTATAGGTAATTTTAGTACTGAAGATATAGTAGAGTATTATATACAAGCGAAAAGATATAAACCAAATACAACTATACCTGTAACTAAAATTAGAGAATTAAAAGGAGTAATGCCAATAGGATCAAAAGGAATGTTTATTACTACTTCTAAATTTTCTAAACCTGCTATAAGTGAAGCTTGTAATGATGAAAGAAAAGTAATTTTAATTGATGGAAAAAAACTAATAGAAAGTTGTATGGATAATCAGATAGGCTTTGTCTTTACTCCTATTTTTAGTGAAGAAAAACTAGAAGAATTTATTAATAAAAATACTATTAAAAATGAAAAGATGTCAAAAGACAAAGAAAAGTATTTAATCGTTAATAAACAAATTACTAAAAATGATATAAGAGCAAAAATATTATCAATACCAGGAGATATATTTAAAATGATTGATAATAATAAAAAAATAGAACTATTAATAAACAATAAAAAAATAGATCTAAATCTTGTCAAAGATCGTAAATGTTTTTCAGGTGTTACTAAAATATATAAAGAATTAGGTTTAATAACAGAGAATAATATTTACAATCCTAAAATGGCTATATGGAAATATTTAGATAATAAAATAGAAGTAACTATAATTTAAGACTTTAAAAAAAAGTCTTTTTCTTATATACTATTATAGAGGGATATAAATGAATAGTAGAATAGAATTAAATAAAGACAAACAAAAAAATATAGATAAAGAAAAACAAAATGAAAAGATGAAAAAAATAGTTAAAAGAATAGTCTTAGCGATTATTATAATCTTTTTAGTTGCTTTTCTTTCAATATTATATGTAATTAAAATAGGAACAACTAGTATTATAGTTAATGAAGAAGTAATTACAAATTCAAAAATAACAGATGATCTTAAAGGACTTAAAATAATTCAATTTGGTGATTTACATTATAAAGATAATGATCTTTTAAAAGATACAGTTAATACAATTAATAAAAGAAAACCAGATTTAATTTTATTTACAGGTGACTTATTAGGAGAAGAAGAATTAACTACTGATAGTAGAAAAAAATTAGTTAGTGAGTTAAAAAAATTAAATTCTACTTTAGGTAAATATGCTGTTTTAGGAGAATATGATAATGAAGAAGCATTATCAATATTAATAGACTGTGGTTTTACTATCTTAGATGATAGTAATGAACTTATTTATTATAATGGTAATACTCCTTTAATGTTAGTAGGAATAAATACTAATAATGAAGTAATTAATTATACTAATGCTTTTACTAACTATAATCCTAATATTTATACTATTACTATGTTTCATAAACCTGATTATATAGATAATTTTATAGATAATTATCCTATTGATTTAGCTTTATCAGGACACTCTCATTTAGGAGAGATAAGAATACCTTATTTAATTAATTTAGCTAATAAAGATAATGCCTCTAAATATATAAATTCATATTATGAAATTAATAATACTAAATTTTATATTACATCAGGTATTGGTACTACAGAATATGATATAAGAATTAATGCAAGACCAACAATTAACTTCTTTAGACTTAGGAAAATATCCTAGTAAAGAAGTTTTCTTTTTTCACATCTTCTTTTATATAAATTGGTATTTTCTTTAAAGTTTTATTATTAAGACTAACAGTAAGATTACCAACTTTACCCTTAGTTATATCATCATCTATACTAGCTAGAACTTTTACATTATCTTTCTCTTCATTAGTCAAAGGATAAGAGAAAGATTTTTTTATATAATACTTATTATCATCAATTAGAAGATCAAAATCATTTTTATCGACTATATTATAATTAGAATAATTATTAAAAGTGTACTCTGCTAAAGCCTCGTGATTATTATATTCATCACCATCATCTAAACTAACAACAGTAATTTCTAAATCATTCTTCTTATGAGTAGTAACAAGAGTTTTACCAGCACTAGGAGTATATCCATTTTTACCACCTGTGCAATATTTATAATTACCTAGTAGTTTCATTCTATTATACCAAAGATAACTCTTACTATCTGTTTGTACCCTATATTCATCAGTTCCTATTATTTTTCTATAAACCTTATTTTTATAAGCATATCTTGATAACTTAGCCATATCCCTTGCTGTAGAGTAATTTTTAGTCTCTTCATCTAGTCCGTGAGGATTACTAAAAGTAGTATTAGTCATACCAATCTCTTTCGCTTTATCATTCATCATACTAACAAATTTCTCTTCACTTCCTGCAACATTTTTAGCGATTACAACAGAAGCATCATTACCACTTCTAAGCATTAAACCATATAATAAATCAATTAGTTTCATCTTTTCTCCAACTTCCAAATAAATACTCGTTCCATACATTTTTAATACCTCATCAGAAACTTTTATTTGTTTTTCTAAATCTCCATTTTCTAAAGCTACTATACAAGTCATTATCTTTGTAATAGATGCAATTAAACGTCTTTCGTCAGCATTATTTTCATATAAAACTCGACCACTATCTAAATCCATAACAATACTACTTCTAGCAGTATCACTACTAAATACATTTAAAGGAATTAAAAGAAGAATAACAAAAAGTAGCATTTTTTTCATAAGGCACCACCTAATAAAACTTATTCCAAAAAAATAAAAGTATAACTTTCTTTATATAATAGGAAAGTTATACTTGAAAATCGAAAAAATGTATTGACAAACATATCTTCTATACAGTACACTTAAG
>CALVJE010000003.1 GCA_944331725.1 uncultured Bacilli bacterium
TGTTTTCGCTTCATTATTAACACTTACCGCTCTCCATAATTTTCCACTATACCATACATAATTGTTAGGATCTTCACAGCTAGATGTTATAAATGTGTCTGTACCATCATCATAAGTAGAATCACATGTTAAATTTTCAATTATTTCTTCACTTACTGGTGGATCTTCTGAAGTATCATGAACAACTAAATCACTATCATATAGTTCCATATTGCCATACTTATGAACTCCATTAGACACATATTCTACTATTACTCTATAATAACCATTATCAGGTGTTCTAAAAGTATTTTTACTATAAGTAGGTAAATAACTTATATACTCACTAAAATCTCTTTTATAAGCATTATTGTCATCTACTTCTTCTTTAAAATTAGTAATATTATAAGTAGTTAAATAAATCTTATCTATAGAGTTTACTGCTTTATAAGCACTACATTCATAGATAGTATTATTATCTGTATATAAAGAACAATCACTTATATCTTTAAAACCTGTTGTTTTTACTTCATCATAAATAGAATCAGGTATTCCTTTTAAAGTTATTTCTCTACCCCAATAAGCAATATAAGTAGCTTCTACAGTATCATAATTCTTTAATCTTTCATATTCCCCAACTAAAGGAATAATATTAGTATAAAGTAAGGAAAAAATAGCAAGAATAAAAACACTAACTATTAAAGTTTCTACTAACATAAATCCTTTTTTGTTTACTTTTTTTGTCTTTAACATTAATTACACCCCTTGTAATTCTATCATTATTACTATATAATTATTATAGTAAAATAAAAGGATAAAGTAAAGGGGTTGATATTTTGGTAACATATGATTTAACCAAAACACCTATAGTTAATGTTGTTGATGATATAATCGCTAATGCATCAAAAGCAGGCGCTAGTGATATACATTTTGATCCAAGAGAAAACTCTTTAATGGTAAGAATAAGAGTAGATGGAGATTTGCAAGATTATACAGAAATACCTAAGATATATGAAAGAAATTTAATTACGAGAATTAAACTTATCGCTAATATGAACATAACAGAAAGTAGACTTCCTCAAGATGGTTCTATTAAAGGAACTATTAAAGGTATTAATTTAGAGACCCGTGTTTCTACTTTACCTACTAATGAAGGAGAAAAATGTGTTATACGTATTCTTGATTATTCAAGAAGTCTTGAAGGTATCGAGTCTCTCGGCTTTAATGATGATAATTTTAAAAAGTTAAAGAAAATGATCTCTGAACCTAATGGTATTATTTTAATAACTGGTGCGACTGGTTCTGGTAAAAGTACTACAGTTTACTCTATTTTACAGGTATTAAATAAAAAAGAGACTAATATTATTACTGTAGAAGATCCAATAGAAATGAATCTAGAAGGATTAAACCAAGTACAAGTTAATAGTGAAATAGGACTTGATTTTGCAACTGTTTTAAGATCTATTTTAAGACAGGATCCCAATGTAATTCTAATTGGAGAAATTCGTGATAGTGAAACTGCTAAAATTGCTGTTAGAGCTTCTATTACAGGTCATTTAGTATTATCTACAATCCATACTAATAACTCTTTAAGTACTATTGAAAGATTACTTGATATGAATGTAGAAAGATATCTATTATCTAGTGCTCTATCTGGTATTATTTCTCAAAAACTTGCTAAAATGGTATGTCCACATTGTCATATTAAAGAAGAAACTACTCCTTACCAGAAAAAGGTATTTAAAATGGCTTTAGGTAAAGATGTTGATTATATATATAATCCTAATCCTAAAGGATGTGATAAATGTAATAATGGTTATCACGGACGTATCGCTATTCAAGAAGTGTTAGAAATTAATGATGAAATTAGAAATGCTTTAAATGAGGAAGATCTTGAAAAAGATGATTTAAATAAATTAGTATATAAATCTGATGTTATTACAATGTTACAAGATGGATTATTAAAGGTTTTAGATGGTTCTACTTCTTTTGATGAAATATATAGAGTTATTGATGTTGATGATGATTTAGATGTTTATGCTAAAATTAGAGGTATTGAGTATAAAGATAATAATAATATAGAGAAAAAACAAGAAGAGGTACCATCTATTACTCCAAAAGAGTCTAAAGAAAAAGAGGATGAAATATTATAAAAAAATTATTTCTCCTCTTTTATTTATTTTAATCATATCAGCCGTAGATAAAAGTTTTGTGGCATTAACACAACCTACTAAACATGGTATTTTTAATTCTCTTGATATTATAGCAGCATGAGACAAAGTTCCTCCCTCATCTGTTATAATTGCACTACATTCTTTAATAAGACTAATAAACTTTGGTGAAGTCATAGGGGTAACAATGATATCTCCTTTTTTAAAATTACTAAAATCTTTATCACTTAATATCACGCACACTCTACCAGTTATATCAGTGTTAGATGAATATGTAAATGTTCCTTTAAATAAATTATCACTGACTTCTTCTATATTAATATTATGTTTCTTATAAAATTCATCATAATTGGTAGTAATATAAAGACTATTATTATAATAAATATAACCAAGTTTTCTATTTTCTAATTCTTTTATACTAGGTAACTTATTATTTATTATTTCATCTATAAGTATAAAATCTATATATTCTTTATAACTATTTGGTAATATTTCTTTACATTTTAAAACTAAATAATCAATAGCTTTATAAATAATATAATCGTACTCTTCTCTAAACTCTATTAATAAATTCTTTACTCTTTTACTAACACCATTAAAATGTCCTGCTAATTGACCTAAACTAGTAAAAGGATATATTTCTATTATCTTATTTACATAATCATTATAATCTATTTGTAGATTTCTATTAATAACATTATCTAAACATTTAACATCTCTTTTAATTTTTCTATAATACTTTAATGTCTTATCAAAATCTAAATCTAAAAGATAATACATTGGATTGGGTAGTTCTTCTAAATCTGTATTATTATAATAGATAGAAACATTATTATCTACACTATTATAAACAAATAAAGGCTTAAAATAATATAAATTATTAGTAATATTTTTAATACCAAAATATTCTCCTTTATAATGTAACTCTATATCTATAAGGCTTTTTTGTCTAGTTAAAGATAAATTAAATAACTTAGGTAAAATTGTTCTAGCTGTAATAGTTCTAGCTTGTAAAATATATATTTTTCCATCTTTAATTGCATATTCTATATCCATAGGACATTTATATAATTTTTCTATCTTCTCTATTTCTAATACTAATCGATTAAAAATAACTTCATCTAAATATAACTCTCCTATCTTAAAATCAATCATTCCTGTTTCTTTTCTAACAAAAAACTTATTAGGTATAACTTCCCCAGATACTAACTTTTCCCCCAGTCCTTTAATCATCTCAATTATAATATAATTATCAGATTCACTTGATGGATCGACTGTAAAGGCAACACCTGAATAGCCTGGATTAATCATTACCTGTATGATAACACTAATACCATAAATATCAAAATCATCACTATAACGAATAACATTATCATTGTATAATGAACAAAAACATTTTTTTATATTTAAAAAGATATCTTCTTCTTTAATATTTAAAAAAGTATCATATTGACCTGCAAATGATTTATCTTTTCCATCTTCATTACTAGCAGAAGATCTAACAGCAAAAAGATGAGAGTCTAATTTAGGTAGTTCTAATGCTATTTTATTAGCTAGTCCATTAGTTATATCTTGCTTCATAATTATATCTTTTATTTCTTTATATTTTTTTTCAATAAATAACTCTTCAATTTTCTTATAAATATTATTATCAATTAAAAATTGAATATAATCATTCTTACTTACGATAAAAAATTTAGGTACTAAAATATTATTACTAGTTAAATATAATAAAGAATCTGCTTTTCCTCCATATCTCATAATCCTATCTCCTACTCAATCTCATTACTTTAACATAACTAACAATACTTACTACTATCATACCTATATTAAGAATAAAAACTAAAATTGCAAATAAATTAAAATTAGTAATTCCATTAATAAGACTCTCCACTTCATTTTCTACTAAAACATTACGACTAAAAAAATAACTTAAAGTAAGTATTAATGTAATAAGAAAATATATTGTAGAAAAAATACCTAACTTAATATTTTTTACTCTAAAAAATTTATAAGCACATACTGCTTCAATAGCCATAAATAAGAATATAATAATTAAGAAAATTAAATTAATCATCTAAATACCTCCTCTAATATATTTCTTTTGGTAAAACTTTATCTATTGCCTCACTAATTACTTCAGCACTGTTTTCTAACTTTTCTTCCTCTTCTTCAGTTAATTTTATATTAATAACTTTCTCTATTCCATTTTTACCAATAATACAAGGTGTAGAAAGATATACATCATAAGTTGTATTATAGTTAGATACAGGATATACTTTCTTTAAATCATTTAATATAGTAAGAGTTAATTCTAATAAACAAGAAGCAATTCCTTCACTAGTATAACCTTTATGTCTAACAATAACTCCACCCATATGTCTTGTCTCTTCCTCTAATTGTTCTTTTTCATCTATTGATAAGAATTGACCTAAATTTTGTAAACCTATATTAGCATTACTCCAAGCGACAAACTGACTATTACCGTGTTCTCCTAAAACATAGACATTAATATCAGTTGGTTTAACATTTATTTCTTTACTGATTAATGATTTTAATCTTGCTGTATCAAGCATAGTTCCTGTTCCTATTACTTTATTAAAAGGATGATCTGTATAATGAGCGACAAGTTCTGTAATAACATCTAAAGGATTACAAGCGACTAAATAAATACCTTTAAACTCTGTACTTCTAATTCTATTAGTAATATCAACAATTATCTTATTAGCTTTTTCTAAGTCTTTTAATCTGTCATTAGATGATTGAGGTACCCCTGCACTTATTACAATGATATCAGCTTTATTACAATCATCGTAAGTACCTAATTTTAATTTAATATTACTATTTCTATATATTAAAGATTGTTCTATATCAAGTATTTCTCCTATTACTTTCTCTTCATCTAAATCAATTAAACTAATATCAAGAGACATATCTGTTAAACAAAGTTTATGTAAATAACTAAGTCCTACATTACCACAACCTATAATAACAACTCTATTCATAAGTTCACTACCTTTCTAATATTAGTCTATCACAGAATTAAGCAATTATAAAGAAAAAGACGAATCTTAAATAATTATTTCGTCTTCTCCTTTTCTTCATATTCATTAGTATTATCTAATACAGGTGTACCAGGTTTACTATAATCATATAACTCAGTTTCCTCATTATAAATTCCTTCTGCTTCAACAGGAACATCATTAACATAAAATGCCATATAAAAGTGATCTCCATTATATTTATATTGACCTTGCTCTTCAATATCAAAAATATGATAACCAGTAGGAACATTTATAGAACCACTAACTTCCATATAAGAAGTATAATTAGAATAAGCCTCAGGCACATAAAACACTTCATAAAAAACGTGTTCACTTACATCAAAATATTTAGTTTCTGTTTGAGTATTATTCTCTTCTGTTGTAGTAGTTTTCTCTATTTTAACTTTAGAAGAACAACAACCTGTTACCGAAAAAGCTCCTAATACTCCTACTGTAGAGTATAAAGCCAATTTTTTCACAATTTTATTCATTTCGAACCTCCTTAACTATATACTATCATAACATCTTTATTTTTACAAACACTTTCACAATTTTTACAAACACTTACACATCTTTACTTTTAAAAGCTTTAAAGAACTTACTCCATACTTTTTCGTTAGAGTAATTTAATATTCCTACTTTATATACTTTAATACCAAAATGTAATATTAAATAAATAAAAAGAATTAAAACTATAATAGATATAACTATATCAATTAAACTAATCTCTCCCATCATATAAAGACTAGGACTAACAAATGATGATAAGAAAGGTACATATGAAAGTATCCTAATTAAAACAGAACCATTAAACATACCAGCCATCATTGCTAAGTAATATCCTCCTAAAGAAATAAATACAAGTGGTGTTTGTAATTGACTAAAATCTTCCATATTAACAGTCATAGAAGCAAGAATACCTGCAACTATTGAATAAGCTAGAAATGATAATACTATTAATATTAATGTCAAAGGTATTACATAAATTAACTTACTAATAAAGCCAGATGCTACTAAACTATCAAAAATAGATGTAACTTCACTTGGTAGAGACATACCACTACTTAACATATTTGTACTTATTAATAGACCAATAATAGAATAAACTACTAAAAGTAAACCTTGAACAATAACAAAAATATTACTAGCTAGTATCTTAGACATTAAGTGTTGTTTAGGAGAAACATTAGATATAATTATTTCCATACTACGAGTAGTCTTTTCTTCACATATTTCTCCTCCTACCATTTGAATTAAGATCATCGTTAACATAAAGAATGGTAATATTATAGTTGGAAAAACACTACTCATAATAAGATCCATATTTTCATCAACATTATTATCTTCATTAATAACTACTCTATCTATTGTTACAGGGCTAGAAATATTATTTAAAGTAGTAGCATCTATATTATTAATAGCCATACCAATAGTAGTTTTAGTAGCATTTAAACTCTGAGATAATACTTGATAAGTTACAGTATCTATCTTCTCATTAGAAGTAACTTTCGCTTTTAAATATTCTATATTATCATTATTTAATTCTACTAATATCTCATCATCTTCTAATTTTTCTTCTAATTCTTTAACAGATTTATCACTTTTTTTAACCGTTATTTTTACATCTTCATCAGAGTTTATTGTACTTGCATAACTCTCAATATTTTTTTCAAATAAATCATAACTATCAGTACCATTATCTACAACAATTATATTAGTCTTGCTATCAAAATCTCCTCCAAAGAAAGTTACTATAGAATTAATATTTAAAAGAAGAATAATTGCTATAGCAAGTATTATATTAGTAATAACAAACCATTTAGTCTTAAACTTTTTTCTTAAACTTACTTTAGTTAAATAAAGAAACTTTTTACTCATTATATTCACCCACTTTCTTTATAAATATTTCATTTAAAGTAGGCTCTACTACATCATATTTAGTAATATCATAGTCTTTAACAATATCAAATACTTTAGGTGCTACTAATTTATCTTCTATTTTTACTTCTAGTTCTCCTTTTACTTTAGAAACACTAATAACACCTTTAACTTTCTTTATCTTTTCAAGTGGTAAATCATTACCTCTTAACATAATATTCTTAATACCAAAATCTTCTTTTATTTCTTTTAATGATCCTCTTACAATAGAATGTCCTTTTACTAAAATTACTAACTTTTCACAAAAGTCTTCAATATATTCCATTTGATGAGAAGAAAAGATAATAGATGTACCTTTCTTTTGCAATTCATAAATCGCTTCTTTCATCATCTTTACATTAATAGGATCAAGACCTGTAAAAGGTTCATCAAGAATTAATAATTTAGGATTATTAATAATAGCAGAAATAAATTGTACTTTTTGTTGATTACCTTTAGATAATTCTTTAATTTTTCTATTTTTATAACTAGTTATTTCAAACTTTTCTAACCATTTATCAATATCTTTTTCTATAGTTCTTTCATCTAATCCTTTTAAAACTCCATAGAATTTTAATTGTTCAAATACAGTAAGTTTAGTCAAAAGACTTCTTTCTTCTGTAACAAAACCTATTTTATCAGTTAAGTTATAATTTATTTTCTCTCCATCAAGTAAAACTTCTCCTTCTGTCGCATCAATTAATCCCATAATAATTCTAAAAGTAGTAGTTTTCCCTGCTCCATTTTCTCCTAACAGACCAAATATCTCCCCGTTTTTAACTGTAAATGATAAATCATCTACAGCTTTATTATCCCCATAATATTTTGTAATATGTTTAACACTAAGCATAGTATCACCTTAAATTTTCTTTATTAACTTTTTTTCTTCTTCTAATTCTACATTATAACGATCTATAGCATTTTGCCAAGATGGTAATAATCCAAAGTTTTCTTCTAATTTAGATTCATCAAAACGAGAGTTTCTTGGACGATAAGCTTGCTTTGTTCCAGTAATATTTAAATATTCCTCTGTAGTAACAGCATTAACTTTAATATCTTTATTATTAGATTCAAAGATATATTCTGCAAATTCTGCCCAACTACAATATCCATTATTAGTAACATTATAAGTACCATATTTATCAGTATTTGCCATATCTACTAAGACTCTAGCAAGATCTACTGTATAAGTAGGACTTCCTATTTGATCATTTACAACATTTAATTCTTTATGATTTTCCGAAAGTTTTAACATTGTCTTAACAAAATTATGGCCATTAATACCAAATACCCAAGATATTCTTGTAACATAATGTTTTGGATTACGTCTAACTTCTTCTTCTCCTAAATATTTAGTCTTTCCATAAATACTTTTAGGATTAACTTTATCTTCTTCAGTATATAATCCATCTTTTGTACCATCAAAGACATAATCTGTCGACATATAAAGAATAGTTGCATCAACATCAATCGCAGCATCAGTCATATTTTTAGCACCAACTACATTAATATCATAAACAACATCTTCCATATCTTCAGCTTTATCAACGGCAGTAAAGGCAGCACAATGAAAAATGATATTAGGATTAAATTCTTTAACTACTCTATCTACTTCATCTTTTTTAGTAATATCCATCTCATCTTTATCTAATGCTAAAATATCTTCTTCGCTTACTCCCCTTTTTAATAATTCTCTTTTAATATCAAAACCAAGTTGTCCTTTATAACCTGTAATTAAATATTTCATTACTCACACTTCCTTTCAAATATTACTTTAGAATCCTTTAATGTTGGATGAATTTTATCTTTATCAGATAAAATTGGATTTTCTATACCATTTTCTTTAAATAATTTATCCCAATCAATACCTAAATCAGGATCATTCCATAGAATACCTCCTTCCATAGAAGGTGCATAATCATTATCTACTAGATACTGGAAGATTGTATCGTCTTCTAAGGAAATGAAACCGTGGGCAAAACCACGTGGTACATATAGTTGTCTATTATTATCATCAGTTAATTTAACTGCTATATATTTTCCATAAGTATCTGAATTTTTTCTAATATCAACAACTACATCAATAGCAGAACCCTTTATTACTTCAACTATCTTTGCTTGACATTTAGGATTTTCTTGAAAGTGTAATCCTCTTACTACTCCTTTAGCACTCTTACTTCTATTCGCTTGAACTACTCCTTTAAATCCTAATTCTTTTAAATTAGATTCTATATAATATGGTGAAAAATATCCTCTCTCATCACCAAATCTATCTGGTTCTAAGATATAACAATCTAATAATTCTGTTTCTATTTTTTTCATTCTACTTCTCCTTTACAATTTCTAATAAATGTTTTCCATAAGTATTCTTTTTCATTAATTCTGCTTGAGCTAAAACAGTCTCTTTATCTAACCAACCGTTTTTATAAGCGATTTCTTCAGGACAACAAATAGTAATATTTTGATGTTCTTGAATAGTTGCAACAAAGTTAGTCGCTGAAAATAGACTTTTAAATGTACCAGTATCAAACCAACCATAACCTTCATTAAGAGTTATGACATTTAATCTATCTTCTTCTAAGAATAATTTATTTAAATCTGTTATTTCTAATTCTCCACGTGCTGATGGCGTCAAAGTTAAAGCTTTCTTAACAGCACTATTATCATAGAAATATAAACCTGTTACTGCATAATTACTTTTAGGATTAGTAGGCTTTTCTTCTACACTTAAGACTTTACCATTATTATCAAATTCTACAATACCAAAACGCTCTGGATCGTGAACGTGATAACCAAAGACAGTAGCGATACCATCTTTAGCATCATTTTTCGCTTTCAATAATTCTTTTTTTAAATTAGGACCATAAAAGATGTTATCTCCTAATACCATACAACAAGTATCATCACCAATAAAATCTTTTCCTAATATAAATGCTTCAGCTAATCCATTAGGACTAGGTTGTTCTTTATATGACAAATTAATACCAAACTTTTCTCCACTTCCTAATAATTCTTTAAATCTAGGTAAATCTTTAGGTGTTGATATTACTAAGATATCTCTTATTTCCGCTTGCATTAATAAAGATAATGGATAATATATCATAGGTTTATCATATATAGGCATCAACTGTTTACTTGTAACTTCTGTTAAAGGATATAGTCTAGTTCCACTACCTCCTGCTAGTATTATTCCTTTCATTTTTTAAACCTCCTCTAATAAATATTCTAACATATAAAGTTATTAGTGTTAACCTAATTGTTAGTCTTAGTAAAAATAATTCTAATTTACTAGCATTATTATAATGTTCTTCAAAATACATTTGACTTTTCTTTAATATTTTAAATTTATTTATATAGTTTATACTCTTATCAATAGAGGCAGAATGATCGTGAATAATAGTAATATTATTATTAATTAATGTTTTATATTTAGTATTTTTTAATTTAGATGCTGTTATATTTTCTTCATAGTATAGAAAAGTATTTTCATCAAAGAAATCCATTTCTTCTATAACTTCACTTTTTATTAAGAAAAAACAAAATGATAATACTTCTACTTCACTAGTATCCCCTTTATAATAATTATCTAAATACTTATTTTTTTTAGCAAATTTTCTTCCTAATAAAGGTAAATTATTAAGTATTTCTATTTTAGGTGTTGGAATAATCCATCCTCTATTTAAATGACCATTTTCATAAACTACTGGTCCTACTAGTCCTACATCTTTTTTATCAAGAGTCTTTTTTAATACTTCCAAATTCTCATTACTATTAATAATAATATCAGAATTAGAAAAGATAATATCTGCTTTTTCAAAATTCTTTATTACTTCCTTTGCCCCCATATTAAGAGCATAAGCAAAGCCTTTATTTTCTTCTGTTCTTATAACAGTTAATTTATCTAGTTTTATTTTATTTAATTTATCATAAGAATTATCAGTAGAATGATTATCTATAATATAAATATGATCTATTACTTTATAATCTTTAATATTATCAAGTAATCTCTTTGTTTTAGGATAATCATTATAATTAATAATTATAAAAGCTAATTTTCGCATAAACTACCTTCTTTCTTTGTTAAGATTAATGCTGCAAAGATACTAACTGATGGTGCTAGTAAAACGTGTCCTGTCATAAATGCTAATAAGATAATTAGAAATAAAGAAAGGCTCATACATATTTTATATGGTATATTTTTTAAAGATATAGTATGTTTAATAGATTTAACTAGGAAATAAATAAATATGGATATATAAAGTATAAAACCTATGATACCGTGTCTAAATAGAATATCAAAGTAATCCATTTCAATCATTTTAGTACTTTCATCATCACTATTATAATTTTCTATATAACCTATACCAAATATCTTTTCTTGAAGAGGTGCTTTACTATAACTATCATAAGTATTAGATAAAAATTTAAGACGAGAACTAAAAACAAAGTGGTCAAATAATTCATAATCAGTCAATACTTCAAAAATAGATTCTACTCCTAAGAAATCAAGATGAATTTCTATATTTTTATAAAAAGCTGTCCTTGGTAAATAAACACTTAGAAAGAAAATAAATAAGACAAATATTCCTAGAAGAAGAGATAATCTTTTATATAGTTTTGTCTTTACTAAATAAAGTATATATATTAAGACAATTACACCTAAGATAAGGAAAAAAGCAAGTAATGGACCTTTAGTACCTATACTTAATATATCAAAGACTAATACCCCTATTAAAAGAACTGTTAGAATAAAGCTTTTCTTTTCATAAAGATAAAGTAAGAAGAAAGGCATCAATATCGAAACAATTGCACTTATCTCATTAGCAGCATTAAAGAAACCAATACTTCCTGTTTTAGTTATTTCATAACTATCAAAGCCTATTCCTAAAATATCAGGGATAAATATTCCAAGAAGATAAATAATATAAACAGTAATTAAGATTTTATTATTAATAAAAGTTTTATTATCTTTAGTAATAGCATAAAAAGTTATTAAAAGAACAGGAAAATAAAAAGTTCTAAGAGCATTTTTCCCTTCATATAGTAAAATACTAGTATCTTTATCTATAATCATTACAGTTAAGAATATTAATAAGTAAATAAAAATACTACCTAATATTAAGAGAAGATATTTTTTATCTTTCTTTTTATAGATAAAGATTATATAAAATAAGCATATTAACATAATTATAAATCTTACTATCATTCCAATAGTAAAGTCTATATTTAATACTTTAAGACAGAAAGCAGTTAACATATCAAATAATGGACTTAATAGTAAGAATAATTCTACTAATTTAATTATCTTTTCTTTCATAATAAAAACCTTTCTAGTTACTTTTATAATAACATAGAAAAGTTTTTTTATAAAGATTCTTTCAATTATTTGACACCAGTTTCTATATAATTAATAACTTTATTAATTGTTTTATTAAAGTCATTATAATCAGTATTAAACCAAGTAAGATTAAACTGATGATTAAAAAACGTATATTGTCTTTTAGCATAATGTCTTGAATTTTTCTTAATATCATTCTTTACTTCTTCAAGAGTCTTTTCTTTATTAAAATAAGGAATAAATTCTTTATATCCTATACCAGTATTTAGTGCTTTAGAATTTTTAAAGTAACTCTTTAAAGATTCTACTTCTTCTATTAGTCCATTATCAAACATTACATCTACTCTTTTATTAATCTTATCATATAAAACATTTCTATCAGTAGTAAGTCCTATAAAGATAGTATCTTTATATAAAAGATTATTTCCATTATTAGTAATATACTCATTATTTTCAAGTTTATTTAATAGTCTTACTAATCTTTTACGATTATTTAAATGTGGTAATTCTTCTATATTATAAGATTTTATTTTAGAAAGTATCTCTTCATTAGTTAAATCATTATATTCTTTATAAGTTGTTCCTTCAGTAAAGTTATAATCAAAAAGAGTTGCTTTTAAATAGAGTCCTGTCCCCCCTACTAAGATGATATTCTTATTTTCTTTTAAGAGTTTATCTATTAGACTTCTTGCATCTTTTTGATAATCATAAACTGAGTAGTTTTTATCTAGGGAAACAAAACTTAGTAAGTGATGAGGAATCCCTTCCATCTCATCACTTGTTACTTTGGCAGTACCAATATCTAATTTTTCATACACTTGCATAGAGTCAAAATTAATAATTTCAGCATTATATTTCTTGGCTAATGCTATACTTAAAGCAGTTTTACCAACTGCTGTTGGTCCTAATATGGCAATTATCATAAAACACTTCTTTCTATATTATCTTTATTAAGACAAAATACGGCATATAAAGGAACAGATTTTATATTGTTTTTAAAACCAAAATTTTTTGAAGATATTCTAATAGCATATTTAGGATTATATAATTTAATATAATTATTTAAACTTCTAGATTTAATATGATTACTAGATTTTACTTCTAAAGGAATAATACTTCCTTTTTCTCCTTGTAATATAAAATCTACTTCACTTTCATAATCACCTTTCCAATAGTTTAAATTAAGATCATTAATTATTAAGGAAGTTGCAACATAATTTTCTGTTAACATGCGGGTCATAACTTCATTAACCGCTTCCCTATTTTTTATTAAGTATATAGGATACTCACTTAAATTAGTTAAAAGTCCAACATCATTCATATATAATTTAAAAGAATCTAACTCCTCATACATTTTAAGAGGAACACCTATTTTTGTCTTAACACATCTATTTACAATACCTGCATTAACCAACCAATTAATTGCATCTCCAAAAATAGAACTAGAGCCTCCTTTTTTTATTAACTTGTATTGAAATTTTTTATTGTCCTTAGCAAGTTGTACTGGAATAGAATTAAAGGCTGCTAAAACTTTATTAGATTCATTCCCATCTATACAATATTTAGTAATATCATTTTTATAAGATTCTATTATGTTTTTTTGATAATCTATGGCAGTTATTAAAGAATTACTATTAATATATTCTTGAACTACTTCTGGCATACCTCCAATTACTAAATAATCATAATATAGCTCAAGGGCTTTCTTATGTTGTACTTCTGGCATTTCTTTATTAGTATCAAAATGCTCTTTTATAGAAGATAATAATAAAGAATTATCTGTATTTATTAAAAACTCATCAAAAGACATAGGATAAATTGTTAGAAAATCAACTTTACCTACAGGAAAAGAAAAGTCTTTTTTATTTATATGAACACCAAGTAGGGAACCTGCACCAATTACATAATATTCACTAGCTTCCTCACAGAAATATTTTAAAGAAGTTAAAGCTCTTGTATTTTTTTGTATCTCATCGAAGAATATCAAAGTATTATCTTTATCTATTTTTTTATTAAAAACAATCTCTAAATTTTTAATAATATAATCTGGTTCAATATTCTCATCAATAATATTACTAATTATGTTATTAGTCTCAAAATTAACATAAATAATATCTTTAAAATACTTATTACCAAACTCTTTTACTAAATATGTCTTACCCACTTGTCTTGCACCATATAAAAGTAAAGGTTTTCTATTTTTTTTATTTTTCCAATTAATAAGACTTTGCATAGCATTTCTTTCCATTTTATCACCTTCTTTAGTTAAATTATATTAATTCATCGCTCTTTTAAATAGTCTTTCTAAATCATAATTACTATATGTAATAATAGTAGGTCTACCGTGAGGACAAGTAAATGGATTATCACAACGTCTTAAGTTATCTAAAAGTATTTTAGCACTATTTAAATCTATAAAATCATTCGCTTTGATACTCATTTTACAAGCCATAGTAGAAGCGGTTTTATAAATAAATTTTTCTTTATCAAACTCACCTTTTTCTAGAGTAATAGCGATTATCTTTTCTATCGCTTCTTTTTCATATCCTTCAAAAAACCAAGTAGGATGACTTCTAACAATAAAAGTATTATCACCAAACTCTTCTAAAGAGATACCTATACTTTTTAAAATATCCATATGTTCTTTAATTCTAATAAACTCATCTTTAGGATATTCTAATCTAATAGGTACTAATAAATCTATAATATTATAATTATCTTTTAATAAAGCATTTAAAACTTTTTCATAATTAATTCTCTCTGCCGCAGCGTGTTGATCTATTATATACATACCACTAGAGTTTTCGGCAATTATATAAGTCTTATGAACAATACCTACTGGTATCATTTCTTTAATACGATATTCACTCTCTTCATTTTTTTCTTCTTCAACTATTTCTTCTGTTTTATCACCAGTTATTTTACTATCATTATCAAAGTCAAAAGATAATTCTTCTTTCTTTAAAACATTATCTTTTTTATCTTCTATTTTATAATCAACTATATTATTATTAAAAGAGTCTTCTACTTCATAAATAGTATTTAAATCTCTAATATTAGCGTGAGGTACTAAAAGTATTTCTTTTAATTTAGAACTAATTACTTTTGTAATTAATTCTTTTAGACTATCTAATTTAGAGAACTTAATATCCATCTTTTGAGGATGTATATTAATATCTATAAGAATTGGATCTACATCTATATTTAAGACAATCATAGGAAATTTGTCTTTAGGAATATAGGTGTGATAACAGTCTATTAGACATCTATTTAAATCGATATTTTTTATTACTCTTCCATTTACTAAAGTAGTTATAACATTACGAGAAGTTTTAGCAATTTCTGGATAACCAATATATCCTGAGATAATATAATCGTCATTTTCACCATTTATTTCTATCATTTTCTTAGTAACATCTATACCATAGACAGCATAAATTACTTTTAAAAGATTACCATCTCCTGTTGTATTAAGTAACTCTTTTTCATTATTAGTTAAAACAAACTTAATAGAAGGATAGGATAAAGCCATTTTATTGACATATTCAATAATTAAAGCAAGTTCTGTATAAAGATTCTTTAAATATTTAAGTCTTACAGGAGTATTATAAAATAGATCTGTTACTTCAATAGTTGTTCCTTTACTTAAATCAGTAGATTCTACTTTTTCTACTACTCCACCATTTAATAAAATACTTGTACCTATTCCATCTTTACTAGTTGTTAGACTAACTTTAGAAACAGAAGCGATTGAAGGTAAAGCCTCACCTCTAAAACCTAAAGATGAGATATTAAATAAATCATCTAAATTTTTTAATTTACTAGTAGCGTGACGTGAAAAAGCAAGTAAGGCATCACTTTTATCCATACCAACTCCATCATCTGATACAACTATTTTTTTAGTTCCTGAATCAACTAAAGTTATTTTAATTTCACTACTTTTAGCATCTATAGAATTTTCTACTAATTCTTTTACAACATTTAAACATCTTTCTACTACTTCTCCTGCTGCTATTTTATTAGCAAGTATTTCATCCATTACTTTAATAGCACTCATTATTCTACCTCACAAGAAGGATCTTTAGTTAATACTTTATCAAAAGATGTTATACTACAATCAGGAGAAGTATAATTACCACATTTTAGACAAGCTTTATATTCTAAATCCATATTAGAACCAACATCATTACCTCTTGTAACAATAGCATAACTTTCTAAATTACAAGTAGCACCATCTACTTTAGGATCTTCTAAAGATTTAATATAACCTTCACAAATTAATTTAGAAGCATCTATTCTTATAGTTTGTCCTTCTAAAGGAAGTGAGCCTGTATGATCTATTAAATAGTTAGTCGCTCCTGTTGAAATATTTTTCTCATAATCTTCATATAAAGCATCATTAGTTTGTCTTATATACCTACTTACTCCCATATAAGCAAGAACCATAAGTATACCTAAAATAATTAGGACTGCAAGTAATTCTAGTAATGTAAAACCTTTTTTATTTTTCATCTTTTTCCTCCTCGTGTAATACTTGATATAAATTGTTAGCAACTACATCTCCTACTACTTCACTTAATTCTATTATACTAGCTTCTTTCATTTTTTTCATAGAGCCAAATCTTTTTAATAGTTCTTTACGTCTTTTTTCTCCTATTCCTGGAACTAAATCTAAATAACTTGATAGAAGTCCTTTACTTTTAATATTACGATGATAAGTAATGGCAAAGCGATGAACTTCTTCTTGGATTTTAGATAAGTAAAGAAATAAGTTACTATCACTTTTAATATTAAGTATTTTATAATTACTATCAATAACGATATTAGTACGATGGTGATTATCTTTTTTAAGTCCAATAATAGGTATAGATAGATTAAGGGATGATATTATTTCTTTAGCAACAGCAACTTGAGTTTCTCCTCCATCCATAACAATTAAATCAGGAAGAACTTCTTCATCCATAATAGCACGATAATATCTTCGATATAATACTTCTCTCATCGCACTTAAATCGTCTTTAACGTCAGTACTTATTTTATATTTACGATAATCATTTTTTAAGGGTTCAAAATCACGAAATACAACCATTGCCCCTACATAGTATGTCCCAAATAAATGAGAGTTATCAAAACTTTCCATACGAGATACACTATCTACTCCTAAAAGTGTTTTAAGTTCATTTAAAGCTTCTATTTTTTTATTATCATCTTTCTTTAATGTCTCTAACTCTTCATTTAAAACTACTTTAGAATTTTCTTTTGCAAGATCAACTAATTTCTTTAACTCTCCTCTTTGAGGAATATGTACTTTTATATTTAAGTATTCACTAAGTAACTGAGCATTTAAAGTATCAGGAATTAATATTTCGTGAGCTAGAATATTTTTCTCATAGAATTTAATAATATATTCTTCCATATCATCTACTACATTATCTAATGTTTGTAATGTTTCGTGATGTCTACCAAAAAGAATGCCTTCTCTAATAAAGAAAACTGTTATAGATAAATAGTTATCAACTACAGTATAGTTAAAAATATCAAAGTTATAATTTTTCTTTAAGTCTATTTTTTGTTTAGTTAAAGTAATATCTATATCATTTAACATTTCTCTTAACTCAAGTGCTTTTTCATAGTTTAAACTATTACTTGCTTTTTCCATTTCTTTTGTAATCTTCTCTTTAATAAAACTACTATTTCCTTTTAGAAAACTAGTTATTTCATCAGTCATAGATTTAATAGTATCTTTATCTATATCTTTAATACAATATCCTAAACATTCATTTATATGATAATAAAGGCATTCTTTCTTAGGTAATTTCTCACACTTCCTTAAGGGATATAAACGATTAATCATATTAACTGTCTTTCTTGCTGCGGTAACATTGGGATATGGTCCAAATAGTTTATGATCTTTTTTCTTTTTCTTAACATTTCTAACTACTCTAAGTCTTGGATACAATTCATTAGTAAGCTCTATATAAGGATAACTTTTATCATCTTTAAGTAAAATATTATATTTAGGGTCATATTTTTTAATTAGGTTTATTTCAAGAATTAAACTCTCTAACTCACTATCAGTAACAATATATTCGAAGTCATCTATATCTTGGACTAACATTGCAGTTTTACCAGTTACATTACCTCTAAAGTAACTACTAACACGTTTTTTTAAGTTCTTGGCTTTACCTACATAAATAATATAACCATTCTTATCTTTCATTTGATAACTTCCAGGTAGTTCTGGAACTAATTTTAATTTTTCCTTAAAGTCTTTCATCTAACCACATCCAACTAAAAAATAAGTTATTTTACATAACTTATTTTAGACTACATTTATTATTTTTACAAGTTAAATCATATAATTATGAAATATTAAAGCACCATTTAAAGGATTATCAAAGTAATCTTTCTTAAACCAATTTAATAGACATATTTGTGATTCATCAATTCCACTAAACGTATAAAATATTTTAAAGCCTTTAATTCTAAGATTATAATCCTTCCAATGCTTACAATCTCTACTAAGTAAACAAGCAAGATTTTCAGGATTATAATAATTGTGCTTCTCTTGTCTTATTTTATCAGGCTCTTCCATATTAACAATATTTTCGTCCTTTTCGTCAAAATAAATTTTCCATTTCTCTTTAGGATAATTATAGTCTAAGCAATCTTTTAAGTAAGCATTTATTACGCTTAAAGATGTTTTTTGTATATTTCTATTATTAAATCCTGGATGTTTTTATTAAACACGTCTTTCTTAATTGATAAGATTATTTCTTTACTATTCTTCTTAATATCATAAAGATTTAAATCAATAACTTTACCTAAAGAATCTATAATATTTATCTCCATCACTAAAATAACCATCTTCAAACATACTTAAAGGTCTAGTAACTTTTAGAGAAATAGCTG
This sequence comes from uncultured Bacilli bacterium, assembly GCA_944331725.1. The sequence continues at coordinate 19,362 of CALVJE010000003.1, forward strand.
CACTACAATCCATTACACCAGTCATAATTCTCCTACATTAATCTTGCAATTTGATTTTCTGAAAGTCCTGTATATTTGCATACCTTAGGAATAGATAATCCATCTTTAAGAAGATTTTTAGCAATAGAATTTTTTTCATTATTAACACCTTGTTTAATTCCTTGTTTAATTCCTTGCTTAACACCTTGCTTCTTAGCAGTAATTTTTATACTATTTTCTATTCTTCTTCTTTCCTCTTCTTCATCATATAGTCCAATAGTATAAGCATCATTAGTTAATCTTTTTAATTCATTTGCAACTTCCATTAACTCTTCATCTCCTTTCGCTAACGCATCTATTTCATCTATTTTTGTTAATGTTAATATTACTAATTCTTTTTCTAATTTAGTTAACTCTAATCCTCTATCATATTTTTCTCTTATTAATTTTAAATTAACATATATTTTACCCCATTTATCACTTTCTACTATTCCATATTTATCTCTTGATTTAAATTCTAATAAATTATCTTTACTTAAGAAACAATAAAAGTTATTGATATTTATTTGTATTACTTTAGGCATACCAGCATAACTTTTCGCTCTTCTTATTAAATCATTTTTTACTTTACCTAAATATGCATCATTTCTCTCTATTAATCCATCCCATTTTCTATTATTAAATTCATAGTTAAACACATATCCTTTTACTTCAAATAAAACATCTGATACTTTACCTTTTTCTAAAACATTATCTATTACATACTCAGTATTCATTTCTTTATAAGTATTTAATATTAGTTTTTTAGATACACTTGTTAAGTTAAATGTAGTATCTGCTCTATATTTAGGACAATTTCTCATAATAGCTTTATATATACAGTCATAAGTAGCAGGGACAATTTCCCCTTTTCTCTTTAATTCATTTACTATTTCTTCAAATCTTTTTTTGGTAATAGCCAAGGCAATTCCTCCTTTCTGCAACACTTATATCATAGTCTAAAAATGATTGCAAAAAGGCAATTTTTAAAATTCAAAGAAAATAGACTTTCAATTTATTATTTTCTCTAGGGGAATTTTAAATTTTCATATCAAAAAATCTCTCAATTTACAAAAACCATACTTTTTTCAAAAATTTTCATTTATACTCCTTTCCCCATCTTTATTAAAGTCTCCCATCTATCTATAAAGTATCATAATAGATGTTTTATGTCAAGATATTTTTGATATATTTTTGAAACAAGCAAAAGAAGAGAAAACAATTCCACTCTCATTTTAATTTCTAAATATTTATTATTAGTATAATTAATAATTTTAATAATTTCTAAATTATCTAGTATTAAATAATTAATATTATATTTATCTAATTTATAATCTATAAGTTTCACTATTTTATTATCAATATCAAAAGTAATATATTCATCTTTCTTTAAAATAATAATTACATAATTAGGATATAATCTTTTTAAAAATAAATATCTTGTCTTAATAGTTAGTCACTTCCTATACATTTATAGGAATGTGACGTATCACATTCCATATGTATATTTAATTCTGCTTAAAAGCAAGGTTAATCTATGTCGATAAATCTTCTATTTAAAGCCTTAACCTTAAATACCTAAAATTAATCGGCTGGGCGGACACCATTAGTATTGTTCGTATTATTGCTGTTAACATATCCTGTGTTGTTCAGATTAAACACATTGTTAGAATTAGAGGCGTGGGGAGTATTAACCATATAAAGATTAACCTAATTAGTAAAGAAATATTTATCTATTAGTCTTTTTATTTTAAGATTATTAAAACTATAATAATAGTTATTAATACTAGAAAAAGTACTACTAAAAGATATTTTATAATTATCATATAAATACTTAACTTCTTTGATTCTTTTCTTAACTCTTTTTAAAGTACTATTACTAATATTAACAATAGTTTTATTATTAATAACTCTAAATCTATAACCTAAGAAGATAAAGCCTTCTTTACTATTTGTAATATTAGTTTTATTTTTATTTAATTTTAGTTTATAAACATCATTTAACTCTTGTTCTATTTTTTCTTTTATTTCTTTTAAATACTCTTTATCTTGATGAATTAATATAAAATCATCCATATACTTTACGAAACACTTAATTTTATAGTCATGTATTATCTTATGGTCTAATCTATTTAAGTAATAGATAGATAAAAACTGACTAGTCATATTACCTATAGGTAAACCTTTATCATAAAGATAATATGGTAAAGATAAATTATTTTTAGAATTTATCTTACTAATAGATTTATTAATATAATCTCTATTAGTACTATCTATAATATTACATATATATTTATATTCAAAAGTATTACCTAAATCTTCTTTTAACATATTTTTTAAAACATTATGATCTATTGAATAAAAGTATTTAGATATATCTAGCTTTAAGATATAAAACTTATCATACTTTTTCATCTTCTCTAAATATTTTTTAACTAATTTAAGAGCATAATCTCTTCCTTTACCCTTTCTAGTAGCAGTATTTCTATCATCTAATTTACATTCTAATTTAGGCATTAAATAATATCTTGTAACATAATGATTAATAAGTTTATCTTTAATATTTAAAGACATAATAATTCTTTCTTTAGGATATTTAATTAAGAAGATATTATAAACTCCTCCATTATAGTTTAAATTAACTAAATCATTACATACTTTCTTTATATTCATCATTTTATATTTTTCAAATTTATATATCTTATATTTATTTTTAGTGTTTTTACATATCTCTTTTTCATAAATTCTTAAAACATCATCAAACTTTACTTCTATCATACTTAATCCAACCATATAACATCTTCATAATAGTAGTAAGTTCAAATATAACTTTATCAAATACTTTTTTACTAATATATTTATTTCTATAACTTTTTTCAAAGTAAAAATCTAACATAGATAATTTAGATGATATCTTATCTAAATAATTATTTCTATCTATACTACTATTCGCTTCATAAATAAGTTCTAATACTTTAAGAGAATCTCTCATAATAGCATCTTTAAGTATATATTCTTTTTTAGGATAATTAACTAAGATATCATCTAAATAGAAGATAAAATTTTTCATCTTTATTACTAATTTAAATCTTTCATTATTCATTAACATAATCCTCTATCATTTTATAAAGTTTCTCTATTTTAGTAAAAGGCATATCTCTTATTTTATCTTCCAAAGATTTCTTTTTAGTATCTAAATTATATTTATCTTTACCTAGTTTTAAATAATAATTATAGTTATTAAGTTTCTTAAAGTCTTTAATATTATCATCTATTTTTTCATCTATAATTTTATAACTAATCTTTTTAGATTCTAAATTATTAATTACTTTAGATAAACTACTATGAGGAAAGCCACTTCTTTTATTAGTTATTTTATAGTTAAATAGATAATATAGAATATAACTATCATTATCAAAACATTGATAAAAACCTCCCATTTTTCTTAGTGTTACAAAATTACTACTATTCTTCATTGTTACTTCTCTCCTATGATTAGATTATATAATATTATCAAATAATTATAGTAATAATTTTTTATATTGTCGTTATAATGCATTATCATTTTCAAAAGATATGTATATTCTTATTGACTTTACAATTAAAGGAATAGAAACAACAGATAACGAAAAAAAGCCAAAAAAAGCACGGCCAAAAGATTTCACCTTTTAGGGCCGTGTTTTACTACTTCTTTATTAATTTTGCAATATATATGGATTACTACTACTCCCATCACCGTCAACTATTTTGATATTAGATTTTAGAAAGACGACTGGACGGACGCCAAGATTAGAATAGTACGCACGATAGTCGCTAAGATATCCTGTACTATCCACATAAAACACATTGCCAGAACCAGCGGCGTGGGGAGTGATTGTCCATTGAATTGATGAATTAAATATCCAATCATTATTCTTACAATCACTAAAATCACTGCTCTTCCAATTATATAATTCTTTATTTAAACAAGTGTTTCTATCTGTTGTACTTCCTCCACTTGTCGCATATCCATAATCAGAAGGATACATTAATCCTACTTTTCCTACAAAACTTGTATCTCTTCCACTATATACTGTTGTTCCTCGCTCGTATGAATAAAAGTGACTTGTTAATCCATTAGTTGAACTTGTACAATTTGATGTTCCTCCTAAATACCATAGAGTATCTCCTATCATACTTTTGGCATTGTCACTTAAAATATTAGTCCAATAGTCCCCACTATTTAAATTAGCATTTAAAGTTGCATTAGACCAATCATTAATATTATTAAAGTCCCATGCCATATTTCCAATAGAGTCATTTCTTATTAGTTTAAGTCTTTCTTCGACATTCCCTGTTCCATCATCAACTGTAAACACTCCTATAATTCTCCATGTTTCATTATTAAAAGTTACATAATTATTAGGATCTGCACCTATATATCTATAATCTGTTAGAGCCTCTGTTTGTTCTGTCTCTGGATGACTAAATGTCCACATCTCTTTCTTTTGAGCATCTGTTGCACTGTTATAGTCTAAATCTTCTGGATTTACTTTAGCAAGTAATGTATCAACTGCTGTTTTTTGTTCTCTATCATAACTAGTTACAACTATCTTACTCTTATATTCTTTACCTTGAGCAGAGTTATCGGCCGTTTCATCTAACCACATCCATAACTGATATGTTACTTTATCTTCTGGTTCTAATGTTTCTTCACTCTTTATATCAAATTCTCCTGTTCCATAACTACTAACACTAACTACTCCACTATCATATCCTTGATCATTAGTTAATCTCATTTTTAAATAATTATTTGTTAAAGTGTTATTTATATCTTCTTCTAATGATACGTGATAATAAGCATTTATATTACCAGTATTAGTTACAGTAAATGTATAAGGCGTTGTCTTTTGACCCTTAGCATCTGTCATTGGAGCGGCATTATCTAAATTAATATTATCACCTTCTGTAAAATCAACCTTTAATATACCTGCTGTTAAAGTGATTTCTTTATCACCTTCTATAGTCATTGTAAGTAAAGCATATGTTGTTCCTATTAATGCTATTATACTTACTAAAACTATACTTACTGATATTATTATATATTTCTTTTTTGTCTTATCCATAACTACTCTTTCTCCTTTGTTATATAACCTGCTTTATCACACTCTAAATGGGCTTTATATAAGTACTCTTCATCATCTATTTTAGTTACTTCTACATAACTCTTATAATTATCACAATTATAATTATTAATATCTTTTATTTGCTTTAAATATTTCTCTTTTACTAAAGCATTTAATACTACTCTAGTACTCTTATTTATTTCTTTAGGTAAATAAGCTTTATAATTACTAAAATACTTTTTAGTTGCATTTAACATTTTCTCTTCTTGTTTATAATAATAAGAATTATTTTTAGCTTCACTATATTTATTAATACTAACAAATAGAATAAATATTAATAATCCTAATACTATTAGAACTATTAATATTTTTGATTTTTTACTCATTTTCTTCTTCTTTTTGTTACAGGAGAGACTTTCTTTTCATCAAAATTAATTAAGATAATAGAAATAATTGCCTCTATCATTATAGTAACAAAGTATGTTCTCCAGAATGCTGTAACCATAGTCATTCTACTTATAAATAACATACTAATTAAATTATCTACTAACATTGCAAATATATAAGTTGCAAGTATTGCTAGTTTATTACCATCTGTATTCATAAATAAGTAATAATAAATAGTTAGGTTAATCATTTGACTTGCTAAGTATGCAAATACTTCTCCTGTTACAGGAACATAATCTACATTATGTTCACCCAATATACTTGCTGTTATCATAAATAATAACATAAGACAAGCTGAATAACTAATTCCATTCATTGTCTCTTTATAGCCATATTTTTTAGTAATAATATTTGCTATAAAGTATCTAAATGGATATGCAAATATTGCTAATGTTAAACTAGCTTTACCTATGTTAAATTCAAATTTACCTAATACCCACCCTAAAATAGCAACGGCAGTTAGTAAAAGAATATAAATCCAACTAGATACTTCTTCAGTTTTTACTACTTGCCTTCTAGCACTTCCTTTTGTCATTATAACTCCTCCTATTCTTATAAAAATAATATAACATAAAAAAAAGAAAAGAGAAAGACTTTTCTTTTTTTTATTTACAAGTAAAACCAGAATCTTCTGCTTCTTTTTTAGTTTCTTCTAAAGTTGAATCATCATCAGTTATACCATCAAGACCATATTCAGATAAAGAATCTTCAGTAGCTTTATCTAAATCAACAGATAATTCTACTTTATAAGTATGATTATCAGTATCATTATCTTTACTTAAAGATACACCATCAGAACTTTTTTCATCAAATTGTTCATCCATACTAGAAGCGATTAAATTCCAATTTTCTTTCATAGCATCATCAGTAGCTTTAGTATTTACAGTCATTTTAACTTTATTGATTTTATCATCTTTAAAAGTCATTTCTACTATTTGTTCCATAGAAACACCACTACTTTCATCTTCCATACTACAAGTTAGTGTTTCTTCACTACTACATCCTGTTAAACAAAGTACTGCTATACTTAGACAACCAAATAATTTTAAAGCTCTCACCATTATCCTCCTTCCTAATTCTAGGATATGTCATATGGCGGGAAAAAGCAAGAAATACTTTTATGGTTTTAATGCTGTTATAGGAATAATGTAAATACCTGTATCTTTATCTTTTACTATAGCACTAAAATTACCAACTATTATACACATAAATTTTGGTTTTTTTGACACATTATTATAAAATTTTAAGAGACTTTCTTTTGCTTCATCTATGCTCCTATAGTTTAGTTTTATTTCAACTGCAGCATATTCCCCACTTTTAAATTCTAAAATAGCATCTACTTCATCACCACTTGTATTATCTCTAAAATGATATAAATGTCCATCTAAATAATCCATATATATTCTTAAATCTCTTTCTACTAAAGCTTCAAACATTAAGCCAAAAGTATTAAAGTCGTGCATCAATTTATCAACAGATAAATCTAGTAAAGCACAGGATAATGATGGATCTACTAGATGCCTTTTAGCAGACTTACCAATTCTTTTTGATGATCTATAATTAATACTATAAGCTTCTTGATTTGATGTTAAATATAAAGAGTCTAGCACTTTAATATAATCTGCAACTGTTTTTCTATTTTCTACCAAATCACTTTCATTTTCATATTCGGCTATATCTTTTACTATAGTATCATAACCAATAGGTGAAGATTCGTTTCTTGCTAAAGATTTTAATATCATTCTCATTTTATTAGAATCTCTTTTATGATCTTTTCTCTCGTGTATATCTTTATTTATTACATTCTCAATATAATTACTTGGTATTAAATCAATATTTTCTTTACTAACTTCTAAATTTTCTGGCCAACCACCTCTAATAATTAATTCAGCTATTTCATTAAGTTCATATTTTTTTACTGACTTTCCAACATCTTTATTGTTTAACATATCCAAAAGACTTATTTCACCATTTGAATCTCCTGATTCATAAAGGCTCATCGGATACATTTTTAAAGTTGCAATTCTTCCTACTCCAGAGTGAAAGACTTCTTCTTCTTTTTCTTCTTTAGTAAGAGTGGTAGATCCAGTTAAAATGAATTTTCCTTTATTGTGATCACTATCACATTCGTGTCGTACAGCATCCCAAATACTAGGAACTATCTGCCATTCGTCGATAAGTTGTGGTCTTAAATCTTCAAAAATATATTTTGGATTAGCATTGGCTA
>CALVJE010000004.1 GCA_944331725.1 uncultured Bacilli bacterium
TATATGTCATATTCTGATTCCCTAGAATGGCGTGATAGAGTATTTACAGGTACTATTATAGGTGCAGGTAGGGACTATGCTGTTGTTAAAGATAGTGAGAACCGTATTTTCTTACTTTGGGCAGTATACCTTAATTATGTTGAGTTTAGAGAAGATATTACTTTAAGGTAATTTACTCTTCTCTTTTTCTTTGTTATAATAATTATAAGGATGTGATACTAATGATTTATGCTATTACTTTTGGAAGTATTTTAGTAGTTGTACTCATTTTAATATTTGTAATTATGATTATTAATTATAAAAACAAATATAATTTTTTATATATTAAAGTTAAGGAAGCTGATAATAATTTAGATATCTTATTACAAAAGAAAGAAGAGATTTTACTTAAGATTGTTCCTATATTAGAGAAAGCTAAAATTAAGGATATTCCTGAAGTTATAAAATTAAAATCTAAGAGAATAGATCATTATCAGTTATATAATGAACTTATGGAGATGACTACTGAAATATTAAAGCTTATTGATGATTACGAAGATAAACTAGATTATAAAGAACTTGATCCTTTAATTGAAATATTAAATATTAATGAGAATGATATAAGGGCATCTATTAAATATTATAATGATAATGGTGAAGAAATTAATTATCTTGCTCATAAGTTCCCTTCTAATTTAGTTAAAGCTTTTTCTCATTATCAAGATGTAAATACTTATAAATTACAGAAAAGAGAACCTTTTGAAATATTAAAACACTAACTTGTGTTTTTTTATTTTGGTCTTAATGTCAATTATAATTATATTTTTCCAATTATTACCAATCTGTAGGAAAAAGAAAAACTAATGATTTCCATTAGTTAGTCTATTTTCCAGTCTATAGGTTTTAATCCTTTAGATATTAAAAAGTTATTAGTTTTAGAGAATGGTTTGCTACCAAAGAAACCATTGTAAGCTGATAGTGGTGAAGGATGAGCTGATTCTATTATATAATGATTTTTATTAGTTATTAATTTCTTTTTAGATCTTGCGAAGGAACCCCAAAGAATGAAAACTATAGGACTTTCTTTTTTGTTTAATAATTCAATAACTTTATCTGTAAATATTTCCCAGCCTTTATCTTTATGAGACGCTGCTAAATTAGCTTCTACTGTTAGAACAGCATTTAGAAGAAGTATTCCTTGATCAGCCCAAGGAATAAGACTACTTGTTTTAGGAAAAGGTATTTTTAAGTCATCATTTAATTCTTTAAAAATATTTTGTAGTGAAGGTGGTTTTCTAATACCACTTTTAACAGAGAATGATAATCCTTCCGCTTGATGTTCTCCGTGATATGGGTCTTGACCTAATATTACTACTTTGACATCTTTATAAGAAGTATGTCTAAAAGCATTAAATATTTCATTTTTGGGAGGATAAATTGTTTTCTCATTATATTCCTTATTAACAAAACTTATAAGTTTTTTAAAATATTCTTTATTATATTCATCTTTTAAATATAAATCCCAATCATTACCTATCATATACTACTCTCCTTTTATTTGTGATAACTTTCATTATTTCTAATTTTATATGTACGATATAATTGTTCTAAGAAGATAACTCTAAAAAGTTGATGAGGAAAAGTTAATTTAGAAAATGATAGACTATAATTTGCTCTTTTTTTAACTTCATTACTTAAACCATAACTACCACCTATTATAAAAGTTAAATCACTATTTTCTCTTTCTAATTGTTCTAGTTTTTCTGTTAGTTCTACAGATGTTAATTCTTGTCCAATTATGTCTAATATTATAACATTGTCTGTTTGTTTTATGTTCTTTAAAATGAGTTCTCCCTCTTCTTTTTTTACTTTATCTATTTCTTTATAGGTTATATCTTTTAGTTCTATGATGTCTAATTTTGTATACTTAGATAATCTTTTTTTATATTCATCTATAGCATCTTTTAAATATTTTTCTTTAATTTTACCTACACATATTAACTTTATCATTATTAGGTAACACCTCTATTTCTTCTAATGCTTCATTTTGTTTGGCAATAAAAACCATTGGATTATAACAAATACTATTTATTACTTCTTCTGTCGCTTCTTTAGCGAGAGATTCTTTATTATTGTGTTCACTAAGGTGAGCGAGAATTATATATTTGGTATTAGGACCAATAAATTCTTTTAAATAGTTAGCAGTTTTTGTATTAGATAAATGTCCTTCATCACTAATTATTCTTTGTTTTAAATAGTAAGGATATGGTCCGTCCATTAACATTTTTTCGTCGTGATTACTTTCTATATAATAGATGTTTTTATTAGTTAATAGATTAAACTTTCGTTTATTTATATAACCAGTATCTGTAATATAAACAAGACTGTTATTGCTATCTTCTATTACAAAGCCAACTGAACCTTTAGCATCGTGACTAGTTTTAAATACTGTTATTTTTGTATTATTTAAAGAAAATTCTTCACTATATGTTTCTATTCTTTCTATATCAATTGGGGTATTTAGTTCTTTTTGCATATCATCGTTAGTATATATTTTAAAACTCGTATGTTTTAAGAGAACTTTTAGGCCACTTGTATGATCGTTATGGGCGTGTGTTAAAAGGAGAGCATCTATATCATCTATAGTTAAATTCATCTTCTCTAGTTCTTTCTTTAGTCTTTGATAGGTTATTCCTATATCAATAAGAAAACGAGTGGAGTTTGTTTCAATTAGAGAACAGTTACCTTTTGATCCACTCGCTAGTACTTTTATTTTCATTAGAATAAACTCATAGGATTCATAGAAGATGAACCACGACTATATGGAAAGCCTCGCCATAATCCAAAGTGAAGATGTACTCCTGTAGCAAATCCTGTTTGCCCCATAGAACCAATTGTATCTCCTTGAGAAACTTCTTGTCCTACACTAACATAACGTTCTGCAAGATGAGCATAGATTGTATAATATCCATTATTATGATTAATAACAATATATTCCCCATTATCCCATTTATAAGATGAAGCGACTACAATACCATTATTAGATGCATATATAGGTGAACCATAACCTGCTCCTGCTATATCCATACCATCGTGAAGTGTTCCCCAACGATAACTATAAGGACTACTTATATAGTAAGGTGTTCTTGTAGGCCATAACCAGTATCCTTCTACTTTGCTATTACTACTAAGACCACTATTAACACCTCCACTACCTCCTCTTTGTTTAGTCCCTTTAACTATAATTCTTTTTATTGGTTCTTTTAAAACTTGAGTTGCATTATTATCAATAACAGCATTTTCTACTTGTCCATTTACTTTTTCTACTTTTGAAGTAACTAATTGAGAACCTACTTGTCCTTCTTGAATTGTTTCTTCATAAGTTGAATATTGTGTATTGTCATATCTTGTTTCTGTTTCATAAGGAATATCTTGTGTTGTAACTTGATGATCTATTTCTACTAATCGAAATTGAGGTTTAATAATACTTATAGTAACTTGTTGACCTTCATATAAAAGGCTGTTTACATCATTAAATTCGGGATTAGCGATTAAAAATTCTTCATTAGATAGTTTATTATTAAATGAAACATCACTAATAGTATCTCCATTTTGAACTGTATATTTTTGTTGTTCATCTAAAGTACCAAATAATAAGTACTTACTTAAGTCATCTACATTTTCATATATTGTTTCATCTGATGGAATGTTTGTTTCTTTTATGGTTATTTTATTTTCTATATAAATGTTTTCAATAATTGTTCCTGTTTTACCACTTTCTATTTCTTTTTGTTCATTACTTAGATATTTGTCATAACTATCACTATCTACAAAAGATCTAATAGTATTATCCATTGCTTCTTCAAAAACATCTTTGTCTAATACATAAATAGTTTGGTCTTTACCTTCTACTTTTTCTCCTTGTTCATTAGTAGTATCTATTCCTTCTATTGTTATTTCATAACCTCTTATAGTAAATGGTTCTATATCTTTAATCTTATTATATATTTCACTAGTTGTAGAAATATTCTCATTATAAGTTACATCCTTTACTATTTCTAAATCTTCAGGAGCATAGACTTTATCTGCATTATATTTTTCTTTTAAAGTTTGTTGTTCATTATCTATATAAGCATCTAGTGAGTCTTTATCTTCTATTAATCCTACAGATTTTCCTGCTAAATAAACACGATAAACACTTTTAGGATTAATTGTTTCTTCTTTAGGAATAATAAATACTAATACTGTACTTATGACTAAAGCGATTATTACAGTTATTATAATTTTATAATTCATTTATTCATCCTCACTTTCTTGTTTAGACATATTTAAGAATGTTGATGTATCTTTTTTAAATAATAGTTGGATGGTAGCTTGTGGTCCGTTACGATGCTTAGCGATGATAAATTCACTAATACTTGTAGCATCACTTTTAGCTTCTTTAGTATAGTAATCATCACGGTAAAGGAAACCAACAAGGTCTGCATCTTGTTCGATTGAACCTGATTCTCTTAAGTCTGATAGCATTGGTCTTTTATCTTCTCTTCCTTCTACACTACGAGAAAGTTGAGCTAGGGCAATTACAGGAATATGTAATTCCATTGCTAATGTTTTTAGACTTCTTGAAATATCAGCGACTTCTTGTTGACGGTTGGCCCCATAGTTCTTACCACCTGATATTAATTGTAAGTAGTCAATTATAACAAGGTCTAGACCTGCAGGAGATGATGATAATCTTCTACATTTGGCTCTTATTTCTCCTATTGTAATACCTGGAGTATCATCTATATATAGTTTAGCATCACTTAATCTACTAACTGCTTGATCAAATCTTTTCCAATCATTGTTTAACATTTTACCAGTTCTAAGTTTATATCCTTCTATTTGACCAAGAGATGAAACAATACGAGTAGCTAGTTGTTCTGCACCCATTTCTAAGTTAAATACTGCTACTGTTTTATCAGTATGAGTAGTAATATAAGTAGCAAGATTAAGGGCAAAGGCAGTTTTACCCATACCAGGACGTGCTGCTAATATTACAAGTTCATTTTCGTGTAAACCTGCTGTTATTTTATCTATATCATACCAACCACTAGGTAATCCTGTTATTTCACCTTTAGCTTCTGCTAGTTTTTGTAAATCTTCTTCTGTTTTTTCTAGGACTTTACCTATAGTTTTAAATTCACTTGATTTACGATTCTTAGCGATTGTTAGAATTTTACGTTCTGCTTGATCTAATATATCATTTATACTTTCTTCATTGTTATATCCTGATGTAGCGATTGATTCAGCAGTTTCTATTAATCTTCTAAGTAATGATGAATTTTCTACTTCTTTTATATAGTATTCAATATTAGTTGCAGTTGGTACAAAGGTTGTTATTTCTGTAAGATAAGTTATACCACCTATATCATTTAATGAGTTTTGTTTTGTCAAAGTTGAAGTTAAAGTAGTTAAATCAACAGGTACCTTTTCTTCATTTAATGTTTTTAAGGCTTTAAATATCTTAGAATGACGAGAATCATAAAAGTCTGTTTCATCTAGATTTTCTATGGCCATTAATAAGGCATTATTAGATAAGAAACAAGAACCTAAAACACTTTTTTCAGCTTCTAAATTCTGGGGTAATTGTTTTAAGGCCATAAAGCACCTCCTATTTTATTAAATGAACTTTTATTTTTGCAGTTATATCTTTATAGATAGTTATTTCAATATTATGAAAACCTAAAGAAGAAAGAGAGTCTAATAGTCTTATTTGTTGTTTTTCAAAATTATAGTTTTCTTTCTTTAATTCATCTTTAATTTGTTTTAAACTTACACTACCAAAGACTTTATCATTATCACCTGTTTTTACTTTAAAAGTTAATGTTAACTTCTCAAGATTTTTCTTTAGTTCTCTTGCTTCTTTTCTTTTTAAATCATCTTCTTTTTTAGCATTTGCTTTATCTTGATTTAATTTTTCTATATTTTCTTTAGTTGCTTTAATAGCATAACCTTTACTTATTAAGAAGTTTTCAGCATAACCATCTTTAACGTTTTTTATTTCTCCCTTTTTACCCTGATTTTTTAAGTCTTTTATAAATATTACTTCCATATTATTCAGCTTCTTTCTTTAATATTTGTTTTAATTTAGTCTCAACTTTACTTATTGTAGTATCAGTTAGTCTTGCGGCTCCACTTAAGTTGCTACCTCCGCCTCCTAATGGTGTTAGGATATTAGATATATTAAAATTACCCATACTTCTAGCACTTATAGCGATTGTTTTAGAAGTTGACTTAGCGATTACAAATGATACTTCAATATCATTGAAGAAAAGAAGAGTATCTGCTATTTTTGCCAAGTCTTCACGACGATATATAGTGTAAGGATTACCTTTAGCGATAGCGATTCTTTTATCAATAATATCAACATTAGTTATAAGGGCCTGTCTTTCAATATATTCTTTTAAATCTTGTTTTAATAGATATTGAACTTTTTTGGTACTGGCACCCATACTTGATAGGTAATATGCAGCATAATATGTTTCAGAGTTTGTTTTTAAAGTAAAGTTATTAGTATCTAAAACAATTCCTGATAGTAGAAGTGTTGCATAGTAGGGATCTAATTCCATTTTATAACTTTCTATTAAATTAGTAATCATTTCACAAGTACTAGATATTTCATTATCAATTACCCTAAAGTTTGCATCTATTGATGTTTCTCCTAACTCGTGATGGTCAAGTATTATTATATTATCTAAATCAAAATAATCAAGAGCATCACTTGCCCCTACTAATTCCTTCTTATTAGTGTCCAAAATTATTAATAGATTCTTTTTTTCTCTTAGGTAAAGACTTTTTTCTATTTCATTACTTTTAATAATGTTTAAACACCCTTCTAGTTCTTGTAAAACTTTAGAAACACCACTTTCGTGTTTTGTATCATTTATTATTAGAAAGCAATTTTTATTTAATTTTTCTAAAATGAAATATAGCCCAATGGAACTACCTAAAGCATCTAAATCTAGATCTTTATGAGCCATTATAAATATAGTTTTGGCTTTAGTTATTTTCTTTTTAAATTCTTTCTTTCTTTCGATTAGTTTCATTTAAGCCTCCTTTTATCCCCTTGCTAATATTATATACTATTTTAAATAATAAGTAAAATTATAATAAAAAAGTAAATAGTTATTTGCTATTTACTTTGTAAATGGTAATAAACCAATTGCTCTTGCTCTTTTAATTTCTCTTGCAATATGTCTTTGATGACGAGCACAGTTACCTGTAACACGACGAGGTACTATTTTTCCTCTATCATTTATATATTTTCTTAAAGTATCAACGTCTTTATAATTAATATCTTTTCCAGTACACATTAAGCATACTTTCTTTTTACGACGTCCAAATTCTTTAAATTCTTTAGCCATAATTTGATTCTTCCTCCTTTAACTAAAATGGTAATTCATCATCGCTTATTTCGATGCTAGAACCAAAGTCTGCATATGGATTAGATGATACATCTGTTCCGTTATTTGTTGGTTCTGTTTCATTTGCAAAGTCATATGGAGTAGGTTCTTGTGGGGCATTATTAGTTGGTTGATTATTAAAGGTTCCTCCTGATGATTGGTTATTGTTATCTCTTTTTGATCCAATAAATTCAACACTATCAGCGATTACTTCTGTTACATAACGTCTTTGACCATTTTGATCATCATAGTTACGAACTTGTAAACGTCCTTCTACCGCTACTTGACTACCTTGTGATAAATAGTTTTTAACACTTTCAGCTTGTCTACGCCATACAACAACTGGTATAAAGTCTGCTTCTCTTTCTCCTGCTTGGTTAGTATAAGTTCTATTAACGGCAATAGTAAAACTTGCTACTGCTGTATTGTTACCTGTATAACGAAGTTCAGGATCACGAGTTAAGCGACCTATTAAAAATACTTTATTCATAAATACCTCTTTTCTTAATCATCTACTCTAATAACTAAATGACGTAAAATGTTTTCATTAATACGAGCCAGACGATCAAATTCAGCAACTGCTTCTTTAGTAGCTTCAACTACATATAAGAAATAATAACCGTTTTTATATTTATTCATTTCATATGCTAGTTCTCTTTGTCCCATAGCTTTTTCTTCATTAATCTTACATTTAGCATCTGTTAAAACTTTCTTTAGATTTTCAGCTTCTTTCTTAATAGCTGCTTCCTCTAAATCTGGTTTAACGATAAACATAATTTCATAATTTGTCATTAAACACACCTCCTTCTGGACATAAGACCTATTGCTAGGTAAGGAGCATTTTAAATACTCGGTAGTATTATAGCAAAAGAAAAAAGAAAAGTCTATCTTTTTCTTTCATTTTTGTTTCTAATTTGACTATTAAATATGGAAAATGCGTTGTTTTCTATATTCCATTCCTAAATTAGATTGTAATTGTGCATTTAATTCTTTATCACTTCTAGACATTCTTATAGAATAAAGTCTTCTTTTTAAAAGATAGATAATATAATAATCTTTACCCTTTGAAGCAGTAGATGAGAAAATTTCAATACTTGTTTCAATATCATCACTATCTATTTTATTAACTATATTTATACATTCTTCTCTTTCTTCTTTAGTTAATTTTATATCAGCATATTTATTAATACTTATAGACTTCATATAATCATATACTACTAAAGCTGAAGAAGATGTTGTTTTTTCTTCACTAGAAACAAAGTTTTTAAAATATGGCTTTACTTGGTTTTCTTTTTGTAAAAAACTAAGTATTTTTATTTCTTCTTCACTTAATTCGCCAGCATTCTTATTTAATATTTCATCAATACTGAAGTGACTAGGAACATAATTAATCCAATTTAAATAATCATTTGGAGTTATTAACTTGTTGCCAGTTGGTATTATTACAAAACTAGCACCTTTATTATTTTCTAATTGATGTTTTAAGAGTATTCTTACTATATCCATATATTTTATTCAACTCCTTTATTTTAAAAATCATATATTTTTCTTACACATTAAATCTAAAGTGACAGATATCTCCATCTTGCATTAGATAGTCTTTTCCTTCAAGTCTTGCTTTACCTGCTTCTCTTGCTTTTAATTCACTACCACATTCTATTAAATCTTCATATGAGATAACTTCTGCTTTAATAAAGCCTTTTTCAAAGTCTGTATGGATGATACCTGCGCAAGACTTAGCATTCATTCCCTTTTTAAAAGTCCAAGCTCTTACTTCATCTGATCCTACTGTGAAATATGTTGCAAGTCCTAGTAAATCATATGTTGCTGCAATTAGTGAATCTAACCCACTCTTTTCTAATCCTAAAGCTTCTAACATTTCTTTAGCATCTTCATCTTCTAATTCACTTAACTCTTCTTCTACTTTTGCACAGATTGTAATAACCTTAGCATTTTCTTTACTTGCATATTCTTTAACTTTTTTTACATAGAGGTTATCAGTTCCTAAATCAGATTCATTAACATTTGCTAGATAAATTAAAGGTTTTTCTGTTAAAAGATTAAAACTTTTGATGATAGCTTTCTCTTCTTTTGTTAAGTCAAGTAATCTTATTGGAGTATTTTCTTCTAAGGCTTTTCTTAATTTTTCTAGTGTTTCATACTCTAAAACTTCATCTTTATCTTTACTCATTCTAGCTTTTTTACTAATTCTATTTATTCTATTAGTTACTGTTTCTAAGTCTGCTAGAGCTAGTTCTAAGTTAATTGTTTCAATATCTCTTATAGGATCTATATTACCATCTACGTGAATAATATTTCCATTATCAAAGCATCTTACAACTTCACAAATAGCATCTACTTCTCTTATATGTGATAAAAACTTATTACCTAGTCCTTCTCCTTTACTTGCTCCTTTAACTAATCCTGCTATATCAATAAATTCATAACTTGTATAGATTGTTCTTTTAGGATTATACATACTAGATAATTTATCAATTCTTTTATCTTTAACATTTACTATCCCAACGTTTGGATCAATGGTTGCGAATGGATAGTTTTCTGCTAAAATATGTGTTTTTGTTAAGGCATTAAATAATGTACTTTTACCGACATTAGGTAGTCCTATAATTCCTGCTTTTAAACTCATAATATTACCTCTTTTCTTCTATGTATTATAGCATTGTTCTATATAATTTAAAAGAAAAAAATACCTTTCGGTATTTAAATTGTTGCATATACTCCTGGACCTAGTGGTAGTCCTATTAAGTACCAACCTATTACTAGTAAAATCCAAGTAGCTGCTATTATTCCAAAGTATGGAAGAATGTATGCTATACTCTTATGGATTGTTATTGGTTTTGATTTGTCTTGATTATAGATATTTAAATATCCTATATAGATTGCAAAACAAGCTAGTAAAGGTGTTATTCCTGCTGTTATAGATGTACCTGCTCTTAATATAAATTGAGCTAATGGTGCAGATAAATTTGATTGCATAAAGGCAGGAACCATTACTGGCGCGAATAGTTCCCATTTACTACTAGGTGATGGTACTAAAATATTAGCTAAACCTATTAGAATAAGAGCAAATATAGCTAGAGGTAGTCCTGTAAAGCCAATATTACCAACAGCATCTGCACACCAAGAGGCTATAACTGTTCCTATATTTGTTTCTCTAAAGATAGCAGTAAATTGAGATACTACAAATATTAGCATTAATATTTCACCAATAGGGGCAAAACTTTCTTTACAACCATTAATTATATCTTTATCATTCTTTATACTCTTAGCACCTATTCCATAAGCTATACCTACTAATGTAAATAATAGAGCCATCATATAGGTGAAACCATCTTGGAAATAAGAGTTAGTTCCAAATAATTGACCAAGATAAGTATCTTCTTCCATATCAAGTAACATTCCTGAATATGGTAAATCTGGTATTATCATATAAATAAAAGCTAGTATTACAATTACAGCGGTTATAATTGCTGCTTTTAGACCTCTTTTTTCATAATGTTCTTTCTCTATTTTTTGTTGTTCTAATTCTTTTACATCAGTAACTACTAATTCTTCTGTTTTAGAAAGTTCATCTTTTTCTTTATATTTACCAAGACGAGGAGCGATTATTTTTTCAATAACTATAGTTCCTACAATTGATAAAATAAAGGAGAAAGCAATAATTATAAAAAGATTAGATGTAAGACTAATGTGAGCGGCTGAATCTATTAAACGAGCGGCATCTGTAGTTGTTGGTATTAAGTTTACTTCCATACTACCAACAAATATAGAAACACCATATCCAAAGCTTACTCCACAAAATGCTGCTATTATTCCTAGATGAGGATTTCTGTTATTTAACATAAATAATAAAGCTGCTAAAGGTATTAAGATAACATAACCTACATCATTTATTAAAGAGGATATAGTAGCAAGAAAAATAACAATAAAAGTTAGTATTTTTTTATCTATTTTTATTAAGCATCTTTTACATAAAGTATCTAGAAAACCTGTAGATTTAGCAATACTTAAACCAAATAATGTAAGTAAAAGCATACCAAGAGGTGCAAAACTTAAAAAGTTTGTCATTGCATTACTGAAAATAAATTTCATACCATCAAAGTTAAGCATTGATTCAACAGTTACTAAATTACTTTCTAAATCATTTGTTGTAGGACTAATAGTATTGTAAGTCGCTTGCATTTGGAAAGCTTCTAAAATAGCACTTAATATTATAACTAAAAAAATTAAAAATATGTAAACAGTTATAGGATGGAAATAAAATTTCTTTAATTTTAATTTTTTCTTATTACGACGCATTATGATCCTCCTTTGTAAGTACTTTTTTTAGTTTTTTATTAAATTCTATTCTAGGCATAAATATTAAACGACCACAACCTGTACATTTTAATTTTATATCAGCACCTAGTCTAACTATTTCCCAATTATTACTACCACAAGGATGACCCTTTTTCATAATAACGTGATCACCTAAAGTGTATGTTTTATTTTCCATTACGAACCTCCATATGTGTTTGGGGCATTTTTATATTACCTGCGGTTAAGGCAGCTTGTAAATCTCTTCTCATATTTCTTTGAATTTCAAAATCATATCCTGATTTTGTTTTAACAGCAACTTTATAAGTTACAGAATTTTGATCTACCATTTCAACACCCCATAATTCTGTATTACCTTTAAGATTTTCATAAGTACTATCAATTTTTTCCATTGTTTTCTTAATAATTTTTTCAACCTTATCTAAGTCATTATCAGAGTCAACAGCTATAGTAACTTCTGCTAGGGATGGGTTTAAACTATAATTTGTAACTTCTGTTATCATATGATTAGCTATTATTTGAACTGCACCTTTATAATCTTTAATTCTTGTTGTTTTAAGTCCCATAGCAATTACATCACCACGAAAGCCATTTATCATAACATTATCGCCTATTTCGAATTGATCTTCCATAACAATAGATATTCCTGCTATAAAATCTTTAGCAAGATCTTGAAATGCTAGAGTTAAAACAGCTGCTACAATTCCTAATCCAGCTAAAATACTACTAACATTAATTCCATAATTATTAAGAATTACTAAGATCGTTAAAAATATAATTATATATTTTAAACAGTTATTTATAATACTTAGAGTAGTTTTTACTCGCTTTTTATTCTTATTTTTTAGATGTTTATTATTAAGAGCTTTGTTAAGAAAATAGATAAAGAGCTTATAGAATATATAAGCAAGTCCAATATATATTATTGGTAGAACTATATATTTGAATATTTCTGATGAGAAAAATTCTTCCAAAGAAAACACCACCTTTATTTATCTAAATGCATTATTTCTAATATTCTTGTTAAATCATTTGCATTAGTAAAACTTATTTCTAATTTATTATTTTTAATTTTTACTTTTGTTCCAAGTTTTTCACATAAATCACTTGTTAGATAAGAAAATTCATCTTCTTTTTCTTTTTTAGGTTTTATAGTCTTCTTACGATGAAAATCTTCTTTTGAACTTGTTATTTCTTCTAATTTTCTTACACTTAAATTTTCATTTATTACTTTTTCAGCTAAATCTATAGCTTGATCTTTATTTTCTAATTTACTTAGAACACGAGCGTGTCCCATAGTTATTTCACCTTTAGTTATTTCATCTTTTATTTCATTTGGAAGAGTTAATAAGCCTAACATATTAGTGACATAACTTCTTGATTTTCCTACTTTTGTAGCAAGTTGTTCTTGTGTTAAATTAAGTCTTGTCTTTAAAGCATTATATGCTTCTGCTTCTTCTAGAGCACTTAAATTTTCTCTTTGAAGATTTTCAAGTAAAGCGATTTCCATCATTTCTTCATCTGTGAAATCTTTGATAATAGCTGGTATTGTAGTAAGTCCTGCTAATTTTGAGGCTTTTACTCTTCTTTCTCCTGCTACTATCTCATAACCTTTGATGCTTTTTTTAGCAATTATAGGTTGAAATACTCCGTGTTCTTTAATTGAAGAAGCTAGTTCATTTAAACTTTCTTCATCAAAGTTTTTACGTGGTTGATAAGGATTACTCCTTAATTCATCTAAATTTAACATTGTTATTTGTTCTTTAGGTGTATTATTTACAATTTCTTCTTCTACTTGAGCGATATTTATAGGTTCATTATTAAATAGTTCCTCTAGTCCTCTACCTAAGGCTCTTCTTTTATTTTCCATTTCTATCAATCACTTCCTTTGCTAAGTTTAGATAAGCTTCTGAACCTTTACTTTTTGGATCATATACAATAATGGGTTCTCCGTGAGATGGAGCTTCTGTTAGTCTAATTAATCTTGGTATTATTGTATTATATACTTTTTCTTTAAAGAATTTTCTAATGTCATCTACTACTTCAAATCCTAGATTTGTTCTTGAATCTAGCATTGTTAATAAGACTCCTTCTATATCTAAATTAGGATTTAATTGTTTTTGGGCAAGTCTTATTGTATTTAATAGTTGCATTATTCCTTCTAGAGCGAAGAATTCACACTGTACAGGAATAATAACAGAATTACTAGCAGTTAGGGCATTAGTAGTTATAAGTCCAAGTGATGGGGGACAATCTATAATAATGTAGTCAAAGTTTTCGTCATTTAATTCTTCTAAATGATATTTTAATTGAGCTCCTTTTGCAAAACCAGGTTCACTTTGGCTTTTCTCAAGTAGTTCTATATCAAGTCCTGCTAAATTTATAGTTGCAGGTAGAACATATAACTTTTTATATTTTGTTTTTATCATTGCTTCTTTTGTACTACATTTATTAGTTAGAACATCATAAACACTTAGATTTATATCTCCTTTATTTATACCTACTCCTGTAGTTGTATTACCTTGGGGATCTAAGTCTACTAATAATACTTTCTTACCAAGAAATGCTAGTGATGCAGAAAGGTTAATACTTGTTGTTGTTTTTCCTACTCCACCTTTTTGATTTACTAATGAAATTACCTTTGCCATTTTATCACTCTCTTCTTCTACTTGTCTTATTTTATTGTATCAAAAATATGGTGTTATGAAAACAATTTTATTTAAAAAAGTAGATTATCTCTACTTTTTGTTTTATGTGTTTTCTTTTGCGATTTTTATTGTTATTTGATAGTTATTAGCTAGATCTGTCTCTGTTGTCTCTACTTTAAATCCGCTATTTTCTATTTTTCTTAGAGTTTCTCTAACTAAATTTATAGATTCATTTAAAGTATATTTTGGTGTTGATATAGAAACAGCTGATTCTTCTTTTATATTATCTCCAAAGATCGGATTACGTGCGAATGGATTATTAAATACATCTACTGGAGGTATTTTTTCCTCTGCTTCTTTTTTATCTTCTAAATTAATAGCTTGATTTGTATTTGTATTTTGATTTTCTACTCCTGCTAGTAAATTATCCATTGAAGTACTTGTAGCATCATCTAAAGATTTAGTAGGAGCATTTAAATCAAAAGGATTAACATCACTAATATTAGTTGGTGTTGGTGCTACAAAGGATTGAGATTGTTCATTTTGAGAAGGTTGTTGATCTTGTTTTGGTGTCATATCTTCTTCTGGAGCGAAGAATTTAAAACTAGCTTCTTGTGGTTTAGGTTCTTCTTTAGGTGCTACTTTTAAGAATTGATCTATATCTACATTCTTTTCTTCTGGTTCTATATTTATATCTTTAGCACTATCTTTTAGAGCATTTATATCTATTTGTTTATTAGCAGTGCTTTCTAGATTTTCGCTATTTATATTTGGAATGTCATAATCAATAAATTTTGGTGGTGTTGAATAATCAATTCCTACACTTTGATTAAAGTCACTAGGACTATTAACATTATTTGTTGCAGTTACATTATTATTAAATAATGGCTCTGTTAAATTAACTGGTTTAGGATTTAACATATCATCTATAGACTGAGGAGTGATATTTTCTTCTTTAGGTTTTATTTTATCTTCTAGTTCTCTAACAGTCATTTTATTATCTATTACCTCTTTCAATAATTTTTTCTGTTCTTCAGAGTCTGTTACACTTAAAAGAGTTCTAGCGTGACGTTCTGATATTTGATCTTTTAGTAAAGCATCTTGAACTTCGTCTGTTAAAGATAAAAGACGTAGTTTGTTTGCAACAGCTCCTTGGCTTTTTCCCATAGTTTTAGCTAATTCTTCTTGAGTCATTTGATCTAATTCAAGAATTTTTTGATAGGTTTTAGCTTCTTCGATAGGGTTCAAATTTTTTCTTTGTAAGTTTTCAATAAGAGCTACTTTACTACTTTCTTGATCATCTAAATTACGTACAATAGCTGGTATTTTAGTAAGTCCTGCCATTGCTGATGCTTTATAACGACGTTCTCCTGCTATTATTTCGTATTTATTTCCAATATTTCTTACTATAATAGGTTGAATTACTCCGTGTTCTTTAATGGAAACAGCTAATTCTTTTAAAGCTTTTTCATCAAATACTTGACGGGGTTGAAATCTATTTGGAATTATATCATCTAAATGTAAATATACTACTTCATTTTCTTGTGTTTGCATATTATCCCTCTTTTATTCTTTATATTTTTACTAATATCAGTATATCATTATTTTTAATAGTTTGCTAGTCTTTATTTTTCTTTATTTCTAAAAGTGTTCTAAAACCTTTATTATTTGGTAAATCAAAAGCAATATTCTTGTTTACAATCCAGTTATTTTTAGAAATTATTTTTTGTGATTCTTTTAATTCTTCTTCGATATTACCTTTCATAACAAGAAAACTACCATTGTCATTAACTAAAGGCATTGTCCAGTTTAATAGTTTAGGAAGAGATGCTACTGCTCTTGCTGTTACTATATCAAAAGTTTTACCTTTTTTAATTAAATCTTCTGCTCTTATATGATAAGCTTTTATATCTGTTAGATTTAGTTTTTCTATTAAATTATTTAAATAATTCACACGTTTTAAAAGGGCATCTATTAAAGTTATTTTTAAATTAGGATAAAATATCTTTAGAATAATTCCTGGAAAGCCTGCTCCTGTTCCTACATCACAAAGGGTTTCTACTTTAGATAAATCATAGATCTTAGCAAGAGTGAGACTATCATAAAAGTGCTTTATATAAACTTCTTCTTTATCTGTTATTCTAGTTAGATTCATAGTTTTATTAGTTTCAATTAAAGTATTATAGATTATTTCTAATTGGTCTAATTTTTCTTTAGTAACTACTAAACCTAAAGATTCTACTTCTTTTATAAATTTTTCTAACATCATTACTCTCCTTTTTTCTTTAAATAAACAGAAAGAATTGATATATCTGCTGGATTAACTCCACTTATTCTACTAGCTTGTCCTAAAGTAAGAGGTCTTATTTCTTTTAATTTTTCTTTCGCTTCACTAGCAATATTAGGTATATCATCATAGTTTATATCTAGTGGAAGATGCTTATCTTCTAGGGCTAACATTTTTTCTGCTTCTTCCATAGATTTTTTTATATATCCTTCATACTTTATATTTATTTCTACTTCTTTTTTAATATCATCATTATAATCTAAGTTAATAAATTCTTCTAAATTGTTTAGAGTTATCTCAGGACGTTTTAAAAATTCATATAGTGTTATTCCATCTTTTAAAGGAGATGTATTCATTTTTTCTAGTTTTTCATTTATTTCTTTCTTAGGTGTTATTTTTGTTTCTCTTAAAAGATTTGTTAGTTCTTCTATTTTTTCTTTTTTTAATAAAAATTCATTATAGATTTCATCACTTATTAAACCTACATTATGACCATATTCTCTTAATCTTAAATCAGCATTATCATCTCTTAATAGAAGACGATATTCAGCACGTGATGTTAAAAGTCTATATGGGTCTTTTACACCTTTTGTTACTAAATCATCGATTAAAACTCCAATATATGATTCATTTCTTTTTAATATTAAAGGTTCTTTACCTTCTAATTTTAAAGAAGCATTTATTCCTGCTAGTAGTCCTTGACCAGCTGCTTCTTCATAACCACTTGTACCATTTATTTGTCCTGCTGTATATAAATTTTCTATAAGTTTAGTTTCTAGAGTTGGTTTTATTTGTTTTGAATCTATAGCATCATATTCTATAGCATAGGCATATTTAGTTATTTTAGCATTTTCTAAACCACTAAGACTATGAACCATTTCTTCTTGAACATAATAAGGCATACTTGTAGAAAAACCTTGTAGATATATATCATCATAAGAAAGACTTTCTGGTTCTAAGAATAATTGATGACGTTCTTTATCACTAAAACGAACAACTTTATCTTCAATGGATGGACAATATCTTGGACCTACTCCTTCAACATATCCTCCATACATACTAGATTCATTTAAATGTTCTTTTATTATGTTGTGAGTTTTTTCGTTAGTATAAATTAAATGACAAGGTATTTTGTGAGTTGATGCTAAAGCGGTAGTATTATCATATGAAAAGGTTAAGTCTTCATCACTTCCATTTTCGATAGTCATTTTAGAAAAGTCTACACTAGATTTTAGAATACGAGGTGGTGTTCCTGTTTTAAGTCTTATAATATTAAAACCTAGTTTTTCTAAAAATGGACTAAGGTAATTACTTGCTTTTTCTCCGTGAGGTCCACCTTCTTTTTTAGTACTTCCTACTAAGATTGCACCTTTTAAATATGTACCTGTTGTTAAAATAACAGCTTTACTTTTTATTTGTTCTTCTGTTTCTAATATTACACCTGTTACTTTTTTACCTTCGATAATAAGTTCTTTTACTAATCCTTCTTTTATTTCTAAGTTATCTTGATTTCGTAATGTTTTTAACATTTCTTCTTTGTATAAAACTTTATCTGCTTGGGCACGTAGAGCTCTTACAGCAGGTCCTTTTTTAGTGTTTAACATTTTTATTTGAAGTGAACTTTTATCAGTATTCTTAGCCATTTCACCACCTAAGGCATCTATTTCTCTTACTACTATTCCTTTAGCAGGACCACCAATAGAGGGATTACAAGGCATATCAGCGATATTTTCAATATTCCCTGTTACTAATAGAGTTTTGTGGTTTAATCTTGCACAAGATAGACAGGCTTCAATTCCGGCGTGTCCTCCTCCTACTACAATTACATCATAATTCATTTATACATCACTACCTTTTATTTTAGTTTTAATGTTTTTTCTTTTTCATCTTCTTTAATTCTTTCAATCATTTTCCTTTTAAAATCCATAAAATATAATATTTCACCTAAACTATATTTAGTTGATACTGCTCTTTTAGGAATAAGTAAATTTTCTTCTCTATACTTTATTACCCATTCTCTTTGAAATAATAAAGATTTATTTCTTGTAACTTTAGGAGTTTTAGGTTCTAAATCTTCTTCTAGATAAGCATCTTCTATTATCTCCCCTATTGATTTATTAGGATCTTTTTCATAAATCAAAAGATGGCTATTACCATCTTCTATAGCTTTATTAATCCATAACTGATTGAAAAAAATTGAATTTTTCTTTGTAATCTTATTTTCCATACTATTATCTCCTTTATTTTCCTACACAGAAGTTTGCAAATAATTCATCTAATAGTTCTTCACTATAGTTTTCTCCTGTTATATTACCAAGATTTTCAAATACACTTTTTAAATCTATTTCTATTATATCAATTGGTTCATCATTATTAAAGCTTGTTTTAGCATCATTTAAATTATTTAAAGCTTTCTTAGCATAGAAAAGCTGTCTATCATTAGTAAGATAAGTATAATCATCTTCTTCTATTTCATTTAATTTAAACATCTTTTTAATTTCTTCTTTTAGAGAATCAATTCCGTTTATTTCTTTAGTATTAGTACTTACTATATGTTTAAATTTATAATCTTTTAAGTCTATTTTTTTCTCTAAATCATTTTTATTTAAAACTATAATTGGATTTTTATCTTTAACTTTGTCTAAAATATATATATCATTTTCTGTTAGTTTTTCATTACTATTTAAGACGACTATTATAAGGTTAGCATCATCTATTAGAGAAAGACTTTTCTCTACTCCTATTTTTTCTACTATATTATCTGTTTCTCTTATACCAGCGGTATCTATTAAAGATAGTTCTATTCCATCAAAGATAATACTTCCTTCTACTATATCTCTTGTTGTTCCTTCTATATCAGTAACTATTGCTTTATCTTCTTTTAATAAAGTATTTAAAATACTACTCTTACCTACATTAGGTCTTCCTATAATAACTGTTTTAATACCATTTTTTATTATTTGTCTTTCTTCTGATTTTTTAATTAGTTCTTTTAAATCTATTTCTAACTCTTCTATCACTTTCTTTATATCTTCTTTAGTTATCTCTTCAATATCATAGTATTCTGGATAATCTATATTGACTTCTATATTGGCTAGAATATGTTTTAATTTATTTCTAAATGTTGTTATATATTTTCTTAAATTACCTTCTATTCCACTAAGAGCTTCTTTTCTTGACCTATCTGTTTTACTATTAATCATATCCATAACTGCTTCTGCTTCTGTTAAATCAATTCTACCATTTAAAAATGCTCTTTTAGTAAATTCTCCTGGCTCTGCTTTTCTTGCACCTTTTTCTTGTAATAGTTCAAATATTTTAAGTGTTGGAGAAACTCCTCCGTGACAGTTTATTTCTACTATATCTTCTTTAGTATAAGTTCTTGGAGATTTCATTATACTTACTAAGACTTCATCTATATCTTCTTTTCCATCATTTATATAGCCATAATTTATAGTATGTGAATCTACCTTAGTTAAATCTTTTCCTCTAAAAATTGTATTTACTAAAGATATAGAGTCTTTGCCACTTATTCTTATAATAGAAATTGCACTATTTCCTAATTTAGTAGAAATTGCAGTTATAGTATCATTAAACATAATTAAACTCCTTTTATTGTTTTTATATTTTCTTTTGGTTTTTCATAACCAAATAATTTATAAGCTTCTTCATTATAAAATGCATTTTTCTCTCTTTCAGTTAAATCTTCTTCTATAATGATAGGACTTTTTAATCTTATTACATTATTTGTTTCATCATAATAGTAGTTTTCTGTTTCTTCTATAGAAGTTATACTATCTATAGATTCTACTTGATAAGATTCTGGGTTTTTATATAGTTTTATAATTAAAAATTCTTCTTTTAAATCATCATCAAAATGTTTAAATATAGTTATATTCTTTTTAACAATATCAAAATATGCTTTTATTTCTTCCTCTGTTAGATAATTATCTTTTTTAATTGTAAATAAATGCTTTAAAACTGTATCAATACTATATAATTCAATTTCACTATCATCTATACTACTATATATTATACCATCATTTGTAGTTATTGAATTTTTTAATTTATCTTGATATCTTTTATAATCTCTTATCGCTTGTTTTAATTCTTCTATTTCTTGTATTTCTTTATACTTATCTATTAATTGTTGTTTTTCTCTTTCTAAATCTACTATTCTTCCTTCTTGATCTTTGTAATGTAATTTAATGATATTTATAGTTGCGTCTATAGAAAGATATTTTTTTACAGATTCTAAATCTTTATATTTTTCTAATTTTTCTTTTAGCATCATACTAATTTTACTTATTTCCATTATTAATAATTGATTTAAAAAATCTTTGTCATTTAAGTCTGTAGTTACTTCTATTAATTTTGTTTCATTCATTATCAACACCATCCTTTCCTTTTTACAGTCTCATTATTATATTTGGGAAAGTCTTATTTGTAAAGGTAAAAGTAATGATTATTTGTTAATTAGTCATAATTTTACATTTAATAATTAAAAAAACCTAATCTCTAGGTTTTATAACAACACATCTATTAGGTTCTTCTCCTGTACTTTCTGTATATACATATCTATTATTAGATAAAGCATTATGAACTATTCTTCTTTGATAAGAATTCATCTTATCCATTTTTACTTCTATTTTAGTTTCCTTTACTTCTCTTGCTAATTTTCTTGCTAGATTTTCAATATGTTTATCTGTTCTTTGTTGATAGTCACTTACATCTATTAAAAATTTGTAGGCTGTACCTATTTCTTTTTTTAACATTTGATTTATAACAATTGTTAATGCTTTTAAATTCTTACCATCTTTTCCTATTAAAAGTGCATCATTAGTAGAAAATAGACGATATGTTGGAACATCATTATTTATACTTATTTCTATTTCAACATCTAGTCCCATATCTTTTAAAGTTGATTTAATTATTCTTTTTAAATATTCCTTTACTTCTCTTTTTTCAATTACTTCTATTTCTACTTTTTTTGATAATAGAGTTTTCTTTTCCTCTTTTGTGTTAATAATTAAGTTTTCTTCTAATTCTTGAAGATCAATTTTAGCTTTATTTAAAGCTTCTTCATATGTTTTTCCAGTGTATTTATGCTTTTCTACCATTCTTTTCCATCCCTTTCATTACAACTATATTTTGAATTATAGCGAATATATTTCCAACTGACCAATAAATACCTAAAGCTGATGGCATAAAGAATGCTGTTATGATAATAATAACACTCATCATAATTGGCATCATTTTCATTGAAGGGTCGCTTGCAGTATTATTTGTTGTTTTAAACATAAAGATAGTTGATGCTCCAATTATTAGAAGAAGTATTATATACATATAGAATGTTGAACTTCCAAATCCTACTAATGGAGTTGTACCTAATTGAATTCCTAGGAAGTTTTCTTCAAAGATAGCTGGTACTCTATTTATTGCTTCTAAGAATGCTAGTAATAGAGGTAACTGAATAAATGATATTAGACAACTTGTTAAAGGATTGAAGTTATATTTTTTATAGACCATCATCATTTCTTGATTTTGTTTTAACATTGATTCTTGATCTGTTTTACCTTCATATTTCTTTTGAATTCTAGCTAGTTCTGGAGAAGCTTTTTTCATCATTTCACTTTGAACAGCCATTTTTCTTGTAAATGGGAAAAGTATTAATCTTATTATAATAGTTATAATTATAATACTAACTGCAAAACTTCCTACATACTTACCTAATGTTAAGATTAAGAATGCTAGTGGTTTTACAAAAATACCAGTCCAAAGTCCATCATATTCTGTAGATGTTGGAGTAAATTCTGAGCATTTTGGTAAGTCTTTTAATTTAACGCCATTTTCTTTATATAATTCTCTTGTTTGTTCATTTTCTGGTTGACATAATATATTTTCTGTTAAAGCTTGTCCTGTTTCAGGATTTTTTACAGCATTATTATCTTTATCTACTAGAGTTGTTTGGCATCCTGTTACTAAGAATAATAACATTATTATAATAAGTATTTTTGCTTTTGTATTTCTTTTTTTCATAGTGACTCCTTACTTAATTTCATTTAATAATTTTTCTAAACTGTTAGATAATTCTAAAAAAGTTAGATTTAAACAGCTATTTCTTATAATTATAATACAATTATAGTTATTTTCATAGGACTTTTTATAGTTTCTAAGTATGGCTCTTACTCTTCTTTTTAATTTATTTCTAATGTGAGCCTTACCTACTTTTTTAGGAACTGTAATTCCATATTTATTAAATTCTTCTTTATTTTTAGTAAAGAAAATGACAAAATTATAATTTTTTACTTTTTTACCATTTTTTATTATATTATCAAAATCTCTTTTTTCTTTTACTATATACTGCTTGTTCATTTAATCACGTCCTAAAGTTAAAAAAACACTGCAAAAACAGTGAATTTTATTTTACTAATTCTTTGCGTCCCTTCTTACGACGACTATTTAAAATATTACCTGCACTTGCTTTACGTGCGAAGAATCCGTGTTTCTTTGCTCTTCTTCTTTGGTTTGGTTGATATGTTCTTTTCATAATTAACACCTCCAGACTTGAAATCTACATTATTATAATAGGTAGCGTGTAGCTTTGTCAAGAAATTATTATTATTATTAACTTAAATATATTTAATTTTTCTTTTAATTTCTAAATTAGTTAATTTTTTTACCCTTGTTTCTTCTAAATTAGTAAATTCCTTACTAAAATTAAATAAATCATATGTATCTTCTATAAAATCATCTTCTGTTAAACCCATGTCATCTAATATAATTTTAGCGACATAATTTGTTATTTCTATTTCTTTTCTTTTTTCTTTGGTTAATTCTTTTATAGAATCTAATTCAGTAAATCTTTTCTCTAGTAAACCTATTTCTAATTTGTTTTCTATAGGAAGAGGGCATCCCATTAAATATTCTTCTATAAGTATTTTATTTTTAATAGGTACCTCTTTATCATATAGTCTTTCTAATTTTTCAAGAATAAGATTAATTTCTTCTTCTTTTCGTTCTTTGCTTTCTATAGTTTGATATATGGTTATTTCTCCTAAATTTCTATTATAATAATATTCTGGTATTTTATTTTTATATGGTGAATGATAATTGTAATCATATTCAAAAACATTTATCCTTTTTTTACTTCTTGTCACAAAAGAAAGATTTAAAGAGTCTTCACAAACATCAATAGGTTTATCAAATCTATTGATGTCTATTGGTAATTTTTGGGCTTTTATAAGTTTTATACTTCTATTATAGATATTATAAATTGAAACATAACGATAAATAGAAAGTTCTGTTAAGATTTCTCTATTATTTAAGTCGATATTATCTTTTATTACTGAAAATTCTAGTTCTATTAGAGAATTTAGATATTCTATTATCTCTTTTGATAATATTCCTTTATGACTTTCTAATAATAATTTTAGTTCTTCTTTTGATAATAGGGGACTTTTTTCTTTCTCTAGCACTTGAGTTGATTTTACTATATCTAAAAATTTATTTAAATCATTCATAAAAACTCCTTCAATATTAGAAATAATACTTTCATTTCTATATTAACATAAATTATCCACTATTTCCACATAGTGTGG
>CALVJE010000005.1 GCA_944331725.1 uncultured Bacilli bacterium
GATTTTGTTTGCCTAGTTTTACCATGTAAAAATAACGAATTACTTAAAATTCGTTATTTTATGGCTGAGTAGTAACATAACAATTATTAATATGAGTATAACGCGTTTAATACCATTATTTTTTTTAATAACTTTTGCTACTTTGTAAATAATATATCCTAAAAATATAATTATTATTAAATTATCAAAAGTTTCATCAAGTAAAACTAAACTACCAGATTTAGGTAATAAAAATATGTCTACAAATAAAACAACTAAAACCGCAATCCAAAAGACAAGACTCTTTGTAGAAACCTTATTTTTTTCCATATTAAGCTTTCCTTTCTATCTAAAAATAAAAAACATACCTATAAGTGCTACAACAACAATTATAATACCTAATCGTCTAACCTTTTTAAGCTTAATGTCATTATATCGATTTTCTTTCTTTAAACAATTGGCAGGCATATAAGCCATAAAAATTCCAATGAAGAATATTATAATTACAACTATTCCAACAGCCATTTCCAAAATAACTCCCCAATCCATTTTTTCACCACCTTTAAGCTAAGAATAATATATCGAAATACATAAAGCAACAAATAATAGTTATTTGTTGACGAAATTAACATTAACATATAAAATATAATTATAAAATGAGAGGTAAATAATAATGAGAAAAAACATAATAATAGCTATTTTAGTATTGGTAATAATTGTATTATTAGTATTTAAAGGTTTTATGATAAAAGAAACAAAAGAAGATATGCTTAATCTTGCCGAAGGCTTATTTGACAATATTGATCAAAATTATGACATAATAACTGACAATGTAAAAAAAGAAGATGGGAATAATATTATAGGTCAAGAAATAGAAAATTTTTTAATAAATACAGGGCTGTATAGGACATTATTTGTAGATGATAAAGAGTTTAACTTTATTACAAATGTAAATTTTTTTAACACTAAGACTGGTAATATAACTATTAACTTTAAGGCTGCAAATGGTGATGTAATATCTAATAATTTTAAATATATTCGTAATGGTGAGACTGAATATTTTATTGCAGATAACTTTGAAGAATCTAATAAAGAAAAAGAAAAGTTTTATTTAAATACAGACTTAGAAAATGAAACAGAATTAAATTCTTATAATAATCAAACTCAAACTTTTATTGTATCTGAAGTTTTTCAAACTGGCTATGAAGATGACAAATTATATATTGAAATATTTAAAGAATCTAAAGAAGATATAATAACTTCGTCTAAAAACACTTTAAATGATGAATTAAAATCACTAAAAAAAATAAATAATAATTATAATATAGAATGGAATAATAATTACAGTCTCTTTTCTGTTTATTATGAAAAAGGTGTTGAAGAAAAAGTTATATCAAATACAATGAAAACTTCTATACTTTTTTCTTCTATGATATTACAAGCTTTAAATAATGAACAAGACTGGCATTTAACAATTAATTATTATGATTATCAAACAAATGAACTTTTAAATACAGAAACATTTAGATAATAAAAAAGACACGATATATTTATTTAAACTCGTGTTTTTTTTATACTAGATTACATCATATATTTATCATTATTATTTCCATAACCAGTTGACTGACTATCATAATTTCTTGGACTAATCATACTAGATTCAATTCTATTAACTCTATTTTCTAATCTTCTCATTTGTCTTTCAAGTCTATTTACTTGATTTTCTAAACTATTAAGTCTTTGATTGACACTATTATTAAAATTAGGTCCTCCTCCCATTCCTGGATTCATATTTGGATTCATTGGCCACATAGGCATACCTTGATTCATATATTTTTCCTCACTTTCTGATTTATTCTATTCCAAAGATTGACTCATTATGATAGAATATGCTATATAACTTTAATATAAGGAGTAAAATTATGCGATTAAGAAATGTAAAAGATAAAGAAGAAATACTAAATAATTGTAAATACTTAATTAAAAATCCTGAAGATTATATAGGAAAATGGAAAAGTATATTTAAAAATGATAATCCTATCTATATCGAAATAGGTATGGGAAAAGGAAAATTTCTTTTAGAGAATGCTCTTAAATATAAAAATATTAACTATATAGGCATAGAAAGATTTGATAGTGTAATGGCCAAAGCGATTAAAAAAATACCTGATGATTTAGATAATTTAAAACTAATTAGAATGAATGCTTTAGATATAGACAAAGTCTTTTCTAAAGAAATAGATTTAATTTATCTAAATTTCTCAGATCCGTGGCCTAAAAAAAGATGGAGTAATAGGCGTCTAACAAGTAAAATATTTTTAGATAAATATGACAAAATTTTTAAAAGTGTCAAGAATATAGAAATGAAAACAGATAATGAAGATTTATTTATCTCATCCCTTGAAACATTAAGTGAAAAAGGATATACTTTAAATGATATATCTTTTAATTATCATAAGACTCATTCTGATATTATTATGAGTGAATATGAAGAAAAGTTTAGTAAAGAGAAGAAATTTGTCTATCATCTTTTTGCACAAAAGAAGTGACAAAATAAATATTTATTTGTTATAATTATAAAAGAGTAGGTGAAGCTATTTGAAAAAAAAGTTACTAATATTAGCAATACTATTGTTAACCTTAACTGGTTGTACAAAGCTAAATACATTAAGTTTAGATAGTCTTACAGACACTTTACTAAGTAAAGATGTAAACCTTACTAATAATGTATTTGATGGTTATAAGTATTATTTACCAAAAGGTTTAAAACTAATATCAAAAGATGAATACAATGCCATCTTAAAAGATGAATATAATAACACCTACTATTTTTATATTGATGTTATTAGTTATTACAACAAAGAAGAAGTAGACTATAAAGTAAATGATAAAGCTTATTTTTCTAAAAAGTTAAATTACAATAACAAAAATGGCTATCTAGAAATAACTAAAATTGAAAATACAGATGTCTATTTTGTAGAGTATATGTACAATTATGGTAAAATAGAAGCTTTTGTTAAAGAAAATGAGATAAAAAGTGCTATTATAAATATGAGTAATATATTATCTTCATTGAAATTTAACCGTACTGTTTTAGAAACATTAATAGGTAATAAAGTGTTAGATTATAAAGAAGATACCTATGATGTTATGAAACCAAAAGGTAGTACCGCTACTAAAGATACCTATCTAGAATACGAAGAAAAATATGGTGTTTATGAAGGATATGGTGACAACAATACTGAAGAAGACAAAATTGAAATTGAAGAAAATTAAGAAAGGCGGTGTCTAGTTATGAAGTTACTAGATAAACTAAAAAATGCTCTTTTTGAAGAAGAATATGTAGAAGTAGAAGAAAAAAAAGAGGTAAAAAAGGAACCTAAGAAAAAAGAAAAACCTATTGCCAAGAAAATTATTATAGAAGATAAAGCACCTAAGAAAGAAGAAAAAAAGGAAGATGTCATTGTTGAAGAAGAAAAGCCTAAAATTAATAATGATAATAAAGATTTTAAATTTAAGGCTATCTTAGATGATGATTTCATTGATTTAGATAGTGAGAAAAAAGAAAAACCTCTTCCTAAACCTAAACCTGAAGTAAAACCTTTAAAAAGAGAGGATAGACAAGAACCTAATTTCTATAAAGAAGAAAAGAAAAAAGAAGAGAAAAAGTTATATGGTGCTACTTCAAGTCCAATAGATAAAGAAATTAAAATTCACGAATATGGTAGTGTTTCTAAACAAAAAGAGAAAAAAGAATTTCGTCCATC
Organism: uncultured Bacilli bacterium; assembly: GCA_944331725.1. Next base: position 3,747 of record CALVJE010000005.1, read on the forward strand.
ACCAATTATTTCTCCAATTTATGGAGTTTTAGATGAAAATTACAAAAAAGACGATATTGTGACAAAAAAAGAGATTAGAATAACTAGTAGTTACAAGAAAAAAAATATAGATGTTGATAGTGTTAGAGCGAAAGCTTATGGTAATGCAGATGATATCTTTGAAGAAGAACTAACTTCTAATAAAAAAGAGCAAGATGAAATAGAAATAACAGAAGATGAAAATATTAAAGAAGAAGATAGTCTTTTAGATATTAGTACAGATAACACTCCATCAGTATCTAAAGTAACTATAGGAGATGCTGAAGAATATTTCAGTGATCTAGGTTTAGAATATAACATTGATTACAAAGACACATCTCACGAAAAAGCAACAGGGAGAAGAACAGATTTAAGAAATTTTGATGAAGATGACTACCAAAAAGATAATGCTAGCATAGAAGACAACTTATTTGATTTGATAGATTCAATGTATGATGAAAAGAAAGGGGAATAATAGTGGAATTTTTAAGCGTCATTTTGGATAGTCTATTAATAATATTAGTAATTATACTTATCATACTAGCTTTAAAAGCTTTAGACACTCTAAATAAAGTAGATATACTACTAGATGATACTAAAAAGAAAATGGAAAGTTTAGATGGCCTATTTAACTTTATAGATGTAATAGATGATAAATTAGCATTAGTTACTGATACTATAATTAGTAGTGTTGTAGGTTTTATAAGTGGAATTTTTAATAAGAAAAAGGAGGATGGTATTGATGAGTAAAACCAAAAAAGGTAGTGGTATTGGAAAATTTGTAGCAGGAGCTGCTATAGGAGCAGGTTTAGGAATTTTATTTGCACCTAAAAAAGGAAGCGAAACAAGAAAAGATCTAAAAGAAAAATTAGATAATGTAGTCGCTAAAATAAAATCAGTTGATACTGAAGAAGTAAAAGCAATGTTTGAAGAAAAAGTAGAAGATATTAAAAAAGAGCTTGAAGATTTAGATAAAGAAAAAGCTTTAAAAATTGCTAAGAAAAAAGGTGAAGAAATAAAGAAAAAATGTCAAGATTTAGTAAATCTAGCTGTCGCTAAAGGAACACCTGTACTAGAAGAAGCTGCTGAGGAATTAAGATTAAAAGCTATAGATGTAGTAAGTGATGTCTTAGAAAAATTAGAATCAAAAGAAAAGAAAAGTTAAGTGAATGCTTAACTTTTTATATATTAAAGAGAAAAAATATGTTAAACTTATTATAGGAAATAGAAAGAGGTAAGTTACTATTATATAGGATAACTTATAAAGGGGCTAATTATTATGAGAAAAAGAAAAGTAATATTAATCTTTATCATTTTTGCGTTACTATTAATAGCATTGGGTATAATTTTTATGGTAGTAAATAACGATGAAAGTCATATTAAAGAAACAACTCCTAATAATAATAATAATAAAGAAACTACAGAAAATGAGGAAGATAATTATCTTAACTATTATGCAAATGTTTCATATATAGTAAGTATGGCAGATAATTTTATGATAGACTACTATCCTATAGATAATTTTCAAGAGCTATCAAGTGAACAAAAGACAGAATTCATCTTAAGAATTTTATCAACAGATCCTGATAAAAAGTTAAATAAAGAAAATATGGAACAAGAAAAGGTAAAATATTTTAATAACAATGCTAAATTAACATATAAAACATTTGCAACAGATAATTTTGAATTTAATTATAACGAAGATAACGAAGAGTATGAAATAGCTGCTAAAGAACCTAATAATTACTATGCCGTAAGTAAAACTATAAATGAATATTTTGATGATAATAATAATTGGATTGTTGAAAGAGCTATATATTTTAAAGAAATGACTGATATTTCAGCTATGTATCCAGCAAGAGTTTATGGAAGTATAGAAGATGCTAAGAATAAAACAAATGAAATATATACAATTAATAGTCAAGAAGAAGAATTAACTAATGATGATAACTTTAATAAAATATTAAATCAAATACCAAAATATAGATATATATTAAAAAAACAAAATAATAATTATCAAATAATTAGTATAGAAAGAATAGAAAGTTAAAATAGAAAAGGGGGTAAATTGCTATGAATAAAAGAGGATTTACATTATTAGAATTATTAGCAACTATAATAATATTAGGACTATTAACCACAATAGTAATAGCAGGTATTTTACCTCTTTTAAATAGAGGAAATAATGAGTATTATACTACTCAAGAAGAAATGTTAGTATTAGCAGCAAGAGACTTTTTTACAGACTATCGCAGTAGATTACCAAAAGAAATAGGAGAAACATCTACAGTTACTTTAAAAGAATTAATAGATGGTAAATATATAGATCCTATTAAAGATAGAAATGATAATGACTGTGATTATGAAAATAGTACTGTAGTAGTACAAAAGATAACAGCAAAAGATTATCAGTATTATGTAACATTAATATGTGATAATGATAATAACTATCAAAGTGATACGGACGATAAAAAACCTAACATTGTCTTTAATCCAAATGAAAAAACAACTTCAGGAACAATTGAAGTAAAAATGATAATAACAGATAATAAAAAAGTAGCTAGTTATAGATATGTAGTAGAAAAAGATGGAAGCGTAATAGATGATAGTGATTATCAGAATTATACTACAGATCCAACTATTAACTTAACAGAAAAAGGAACATATAAAATAACAGGATATGCCATTGATACTGGTGGAAATATAAGAGAAAAGAAGTCAGGAACATATGAAATATATGAAGGAATAAGTTGTGAAAATGTAGAGTTTGAAAGCGATGTAGAACCTAATACGTGGACTAAAGAGAATATAACAGTAAATATTAAAGTACCATCTAATACTTATAGATATGAAGTTGAAAAGAAAAAAGATAATGGTGTATACGAAAAAGTTAATAGTTACTTAGGTGCAATATCATCAAAAGTAACCTTAAGTGAAAGTGGAAAACATACAATTAGAGTAACTTTATATGATGATTCTGGTGACAGTTGTACTAAAGAAAGTGAAATCTATTATATAGATAAAGTCGCTCCTAGTTGTGGAAGTATAACAGGTGCAAGTACATCTTGGACAAATGGAAATAGAAATATAACCGTTAATTGTAATGATACTGATAGCGGTTGTCAAACAGGTAGTTTTTCTAAGAATTTTACAACAGATACTAAGACTAGTACAATTGCAATAACAGATAATGCAGGCAATACAAAAGAATGTAATGTAAATGTATATATTGATAAAACACCACCACTTGCTCCACGTATTACAAAAATAGGATTTACAACTGCAGTTAAAGAACACGTTAATACTTGTAATAATGTAGGTGGAGGTACAGGTAATGCAAGCTGTGAAATTAGAATTACGATAAATAATAGATCACTATATTTTGAAGAAAACAAATCTTTAAGTGATAACTGTTCCAGTGGAGTATGTTCAGGAATTAAATCAAGTGGAGGAAAACAGTTTTATTGGCAACACAATGGAGGAGCATCAAAATGTAATTGGACAACAGATTGTCCACTACAAGGAGCAGGATCAAGTGGAATTTGGCCTACTTGGATTGATTATCGTATTAGACTTGTTGATAATGCAGGGAATGTTGGACCATATACTAGAATGTATTTTTCAAGTATATATTGGCCATAGAAAAGGAGTTGTTATGAAAAAAAGAAAATATATTATAATTATGATAATAGAAATAATCTTAATTACTGCAGGAATATGTATTTACTCTATTAACTATACTAAAATAGATAATAAAAATAACCAAGAAACAAATACATCAGATGAAAATAATATATCAAAAGCTTTAACTATATTAGAAAATTTAAATCTAGATACAACTTTTGAATATTCTGAAAAAATAAGTGAAAATGAATATAAGTTTCTTGATCAGAAGAATTCTACAACTAATGAAAAAATCTATTATATAATTAATATAGAAACTGAAAATTATCAAATAGAAACAGAAACAAAAAGAGAAATATCGTGAAACAAACTATATCAAAGTTGATATAGTTTTATAATTATAATCAAAAACTATTTACTAACTGCATAAATTGTACTAGAATAATTAGTTGTAAAGAAAACATAACAACATTTTTGTAAAGAAAACATAACAACATTTTCTTGCATTTTTTTAAAAAGTGTGCTATAATATGGGCACAAAAACAAATTGGGGGTATAAAATATGAGAATAGTTAAAACTGTTAAAAAACACAAATTTAAAGCAATTTTACTATTAGTTCTAGTAACAGCATTAAGTATTTTTACAACAATGACTACACAAGCTGAAGTAACTGCACCACCTAGTTTTACTGCTAATAGTGAAAAACTTCTTGCTGGTTATATTGATGACTGGCGTTATGCTAAACTAACTAGTAGTTTAGGAGGTTATGTATATTGTCGTAACTATAACCTTGGTATTCCATATAATGTTACAATGACTCTTGAAGGAGAAGCTCCAGCTGCTATCGCTTACATCTTGTCTAATGGTTATCCAAGAGTTAATATTACTGGAGATTCAGATATGGACTACTACATAACACAAGCTGCCCTTTGGTGGTATATGGATCTTCATATGGGCGGAAATAACTTACCAGATAGTTTCAAAACGACTGGTGCTGATCCTTATGGATTAAGACAACATATACAAAACTTAGTTCACGGTGCTGAACAAGTAACAAGTTATGCAACACCTGCTATTCAAGTAATAAATAATGATACAACACTTAATTTATCAGAAGATAAAGCATACTATGAATCTGGTGCAATTAGTGTTGAAACACTATATACAACTGGTAATTATAATGTTTCATTAGAAGGAGCACCAGAAGGAACTGTTGTAGTTAATGCAAATAGTGGAGCACCTTCTACATCATTTGCAACTAACGAAAGCTTTAAAGTAAGAATACCTGTTGATAATGTTGATATAGGTAATCTAAATATAACTGTAAAAGTATCTGCAACAGGTTCAATTAATAAAGCTTATATGTACAAATCAAGTGATCCAACAAAACAAAGTGTCTTTGGTTCTGCATTATATCCTGAAACATCAACTGTGGAAGACCAAACTAATTTAACACTTGATACTAGTAAAGTTACAATTACTAAAATAGATGAAGATACAAATGAACCTCTAGCAGGAGCAGAATTTGTTCTTAAAGATAGCAATGGAAAAGAAATCGCTACTTGGACATCAACAACTAATTCTTATGTAATTAAGAATTTACCAAATGGTACTTATACATTACAAGAAACAAAAGCACCTGATGGTTATATTCTAAATGACCAAATAGTTGAATTTACAATTACAGATACTAATAGAAACATTGCTATTAGATTTAAAAATAAAGAAATAGAAAAGAAAGCAACAATTATAAAAGTTGACTCAGTTACTAAAGATCCTGTAGCAGGAGCAATATTAGTTGTTAAAAATGCACAAGGTGAAGAAGTAGTAACATTTACAACAACTACTGAGCCATATGTCTTAAATGACCTTGAAGATGGAACTTATACAGTAGAAGAAATAAGTGCACCATCTGGTTATGAAAAAACAGATGAAATTTATGAGTTTACAATAGATGATAACAATCGTGATGTTAAAATTACTATTGAAAATAAAGCTATTGAAAAACTAGTTAATATCTTAAAAGTAGATGCTGCAACAGGAAAACCATTAAGTGGAGCAACACTAGTAGTTAAAGATAGTGAAGGTAATGTTGTAGAGGAATTTGTAACAAGAGAAGAACCTCATACTATTATAGGACTTAAAGATGGAACTTATACAGTAGAAGAAATAAAAGCTCCAGAAGGTTACAACAAAAGTGATGAAATTTACAAATTTACTATCAGTGATAAAACTCCAACAGCACTAGTTATCTTTGAAAACAGTGAAATAGTAGAAGTACCATTTACTGGTAGTAATAAATCCCTAATAAGTACTTTATTTGGATCTATAATGTTAATATCCGGAGTAGGATTCGTTTACTACAATGGCAAAAAACAAAAAGTTAAATAAAAAAAGAATCTCTCCTAGCTGGGTTGCCCTAATAGGGTCCCTAATCATAACACTAGGAGGGTTCTTTCTTTTATACAACTTCATTAGTGATAAAAAATTATATGCCTATGACTATATGAATGAGAAAATATATGATAATGAAACAGCAATATATGATGTTAACACTAAAGAAGTAGATACCACTAATGAAGAACAACCTAAAGAATATACTGATATAGAAAGCTACATTGGATATTTAGAAATACCAAAAATAAAGTTTAAAAGGGGTTTTTACAACATAGACTCAAGTCTTAACACTGTTGAGGCTAACATAGAAATAATAAAAGGCAGTACAATGCCTGATGTCACCAATGGAAATCTAATAATAGCAGGTCACTCTGGTACTGGTTGGAAAGCCTTTTTTAGAAATTTATATAAACTAGAAATAGGCGATGATGCAACTATTACCTATGGTGGTCTTAATTATACATATAAAATAACAAACATATATAAAGAAGAAAATACAGGTACTGTATCAATCAAAAGAAATCACGATAAAACAACACTTACATTAATAACTTGTACTAAAGATGATAGCAGTACTCAAACAATCTATATTGCAGAATTATACAAAGTAGAATAAAAGGGGGTGTTTATTAATGAGTCCATTATCATTAATAACAAAATTACAAACTGTATTTGATGTAATAACATCAAGTAACTTATATCTAATGATACTAGCTTTAGTTGTTTTTCTAACTTTAATATTTATTACAACTAATGGCTCTAATAGAAAACAAAGTAGAAGAGCTTATATCTTAATTTATCTAGCAGGATTTATCTTCATCACAGTACAATATGGTAGTAGTTTTCTAGCCTTGTTAGATTATGCAATTAACGAAGTATTTATAACTTATTACTTTCCTAATATCGTAGTATATATACTTATGTTAATAATTACTAATATCGTTTTATGGAAAACAATCTTTAATGATAAAATAGATAAAAAACTAAAAATAATAAACTCTACAGCCTTTGCTCTTATTACTTATCTATTTATCCTTGCTATATCAACTATAAGCAAATTAAACTTAAATGTTTTCAATATAACAGAACTATATAGTAGTAATGATGTTAGAAGTATACTAGAACTTAGTACGTTAATATTTACATTTTGGATAATTGTTTTAGTAATATATCACTTAATTAGAAAATATCAATATAAACATCATATAATAGAAGTTGAAAACTTTACTAACTATAACATTATTAATGATTTTGATATTAAAGAAGCTTATAAAATTACAAAACAACCCCTTATAATTGAGGAAGAAAAAACTCTTCCAAAACAAGAAGACTATGTAAATATAGATGATAAATTTACTCTTGAAGAATATAAAATTATGTCTAAAATTCTAAAAGAAGAAAAAGAAAGGGAAGAACCAGATATAAGTAATGGTTTAACAGAACTTAATAAACTATATCAAAGTATAAAAGATTAATATGTAAATATTAGTCTTTTTTTTACATAAAATATACTGGTGATAAAATGTTAACAGAAGAAGAATTTTATAAAGAGTCAATAGATGCTAATCTATATTATTTAAGAACATTAAGAGATTTTTGTATTAATATTGAACTATCCTTTTATGGCAATAATCCCTATAAAGCAAGAGCTGAACTTCTTGCTAGAAAAAGTCAAGATTTAGGTAGAGAAATAGTAACACAAACTAATGGAAAAGTTCCATCTAAAGGAGTAAACTATGAAATATTTTATACAGAGTATACTTTACCAACTGAGAAATTAACAGAAAAATTTTTTAATTTAAACCTTAGTACAGATATAACAGAGATGCAACTTAATCTTACACCTACTGATACTTTTGAAGTAAACGAAGAAGTAATTAGTAAAATGACATCTATTAATGAAAGAGCCTTATCTATTGCAACTGATTTTATTGAACTAGCCAGAGAAATAAGAGATGAAATGACTTCTAACAATTTGTTTTCATACTCGTATCCTACTATGTATAACTTTATGATTATAACAATTGAACTATATATAGGAGAGTTAAATAGACTAAAAGAAAAAATAAAAAAAGATCCTATAATCGCTTTAGATACTGAATATGGTTACAATATAACTGCTTTTGAAATAACATCATTCTTAAGAGGTTTAATCGATCCAAATGCAACATCATATATAGAAGTATTAAATAACATCTTAAATGAAATATATCCCAAGTTACTTGAAGATTATAATACTCTACCTTTATCTCCAGAAAATCAACAGAACTTAACAGAAAGAAGTATCGCTATTATTAGAAGAATAAGATTATTAATAAGGAATATGTTAAAAGATTTATTAGATGCTAAACTATACTTTATAATAGAACCACTCGCTATTGATAACTTCTATCGTAATATAAACTATTTTCTATATGCCTTAGATGCCGACTTAAAAGAAGAATAAAGAATCTTCTTTTTCTTTTCCCTTAATTAAAATAATGATATAATTAATTAGGAAGTAGGTAATATTATGAATTTAGATACATTAAATAAAGAACAAAAAAAAGCTGTTTTATATAATGAAGGACCTCTTTTAATATTAGCAGGAGCAGGAAGTGGTAAAACTAAAGTTTTAACTACAAAAATCGCTTATCTAATAGAAGAATTAAATATAGAACCTTCTTTTATCCTAGCGATTACGTTTACTAATAAAGCTGCTCTTGAGATGAAAGAACGTGTTAATAATATGATTGGAAGTGTTGCAAAAGATATCCAAATATCAACCTTCCATTCTTTTGGTCTTAAAATATTAAGAGAAAACTATAAAGCCTTAGATTATGCTAATAACTTTGTTATTATGGATAGTGATGATTCTCTAACTATTGTTAAGAAAATATTAAAAAACTTAAACTATGATCCTAAAATATATAATCCTAAAGCTATTAGAAATAAAATAAGTAATTGTAAAAATGAACTAATATCACCATCTGACTATGAGAAATATATAGCAAGTGATTATGAGAAAGTAGTAAGTGAAGTATACAATAAATATGAAGAAAAACTAAAACAAAATAATGCTGTTGATTTCGATGATCTACTACTTCTCCCTATAAAATTATTTCGTAAATATCCTAATATCTTACAAAGCTACCAAGAACGTTACAAATACATTTTGATTGATGAATACCAAGATACTAATGAAGCACAATATATTTTATCTAAAATGATAAGTGCTAAATATCAAAATATCTGTGTAGTAGGAGATGCTGATCAAGCAATCTATGGATTCCGTGGTGCTAACTACAAAAACATCTTAAACTTTGAAAAGGATTACCCTAAAGCTTTAAGCATTAAACTTGAACAAAATTATCGTTCTACTAAAACAATATTAGATGCTGCTAATGATGTAATAAAAAATAATGAAAAAAGAAAAGAGAAAAATCTATGGTCAACAAAAGGTGAAGGAGATAAAATTACCTATTATAGAGCCTATGATGAAAAAGATGAAAGTCATTATACAGCAATGGAAATAAAGAAACTTCTAGATGAAGGAAAAGATGCTAGCGATATCGCTATACTTTATCGTACTAATGCCCAGTCCCGTGTAATAGAAGAAGAATTATTAAAACAAAATATTCCTTATCGTATCGTTGGAGGTTTCAGTTTCTATCAAAGAAAAGAAATAAAAGACTTACTCGCTTACTTAAAACTAATCTATAATCCTAAAGATGATATAAGTCTTTTAAGAGTTATAAATACTCCTAAAAGAGGTATTGGACTAAAGACTATAGAAAATCTTACTACTAAAGCAGATCTTGAAGGTAAAAGTATTTTTGAAGTAATAAATAATGGTAAAGAATTAAAATTTAAAGAAATTATTATCTCTTTACAAAAAATATCAGAATCTATTACCTTAACAGAATTGATTGATAAAGTTCTAGATACAAGTGGTATGAAAGCTGAGTTAATAAGTGAAAAGAGTATTGAAAGTGAAATAAGATTAGAAAACTTAGAAGAGTTTAAATCTATTACTAAAGCCTTTGAAGAGAGAATTGGTCTTGTATCTTTAGAAGATTTTCTATATGAAGTTAGTCTTGTTAATGATAAAGATGAATATAAAGACTCAAGACATAAAGTAAGTTTAATGACAATTCATTCTGTTAAAGGACTAGAATATGATTTTGTTTTCGTTTTAGGTCTAGAAGAAGGAATATTCCCTCATCTTAACTCTTTAATGAGTAGTAGTGAAACAGAAGAAGAAAGAAGACTATGTTATGTCGCTATTACAAGAGCGAAAGAAAAATTATATCTACTAAATGCTAGAAGAAGAACTCTTTTTGGTAAAGAAGGTATAAATCCTCCTAGTAGATTTTTAGGAGAAATAAGTGATGATTTAATTGAAAGTAATACTAAGAAAGAAGAACCTAAAATTACTAAAGAAGAAGTTCTTCGTGATGAAGATATAGACTATAAAGTAGGAGACTATGTTATTCACGAAAACTTTGGAGCAGGAAAAGTCATAGAAGTTACTAACTCTTTAGTAACAGTAGCTTTTGCCCATCCATATGGTATAAAGAAATTAATGAAAAATCATAAAAGTTTATCAAAAGTATAAGGAAAATTATGAATAATAAATATTATGATAAAGGAAAAGATTTATGCACATTTCGCAGTGGTAGATTAAATAGATGTTTTGTATTTTTTGCCATAAAATAAAATATAGATGAATATAGTTATACATTAAAAGATAATGGATGAAGATGTAATAGGTCTATCAATTCATAATAAAACTATTTATTTAAAAAGATATTATGGGTAGTGTCTTACAAAATAACATAGAAATACTCAAAAAAGAAAAATGTGAAAAATATTGTAAAAAAACGCAGGAATTTTGTGAAAAAAGTATATAAATATATGGGAATTTTGTGATATAATCTATATAGAGGGTGATATAATGCCAAGATTAACAAGAAAAATTGATAAATATTTAATAGACTGGAAAAATGATAAGAATAGACTTCCTTTAATTGTTAAAGGAGCAAGACAAATAGGAAAAACAGAATCAATAGAAAACTTTGGTAAAAATAATTATGAAAATGTAGTTGAGATTAACTTTGTTTTACAAAAACAATATAAAAATATCTTCGATGATGGTTTTGATGTTGATACCATAATAAGAAATATATCTTTAATTAATCCTAACTTTAACTTTATCCCAGGTAAAACCTTGATATTCTTTGATGAGATAGGGGACTGTATTAATGCAACTACCTCACTAAAATCATTTAATATTGATGGTAGATATGATGTTATTTGTTCGGGTTCTCTAATGGGGATTAATTACCAAGAAATAGAATCTAATAGTGTTGGTAATAAACAAGACTATGAAATGTATTCTATGGATTTTGAAGAGTTTTTATGGGCTAAAGGATATAAAGAAAATCAAATAGAAGAAATGTATTCCTATATGCTAAACTGTAAACCTCTACCTAAAGTAATGTATAGTGTTATGTTAGAAAACTTCAAAGAATATATGATAGTAGGAGGAATGCCTGCTATTGTAAATAGATTTGTTGAACAAAAGAATTATTCTGGTATTTTAAATATGCAGAGACAAATACTTTTAGATTATGAAGAAGATATTACTAAATACGCAGGTGGATTAGATAAAGGAAAGATTTTAAATGTTTATAGAAAAATACCAGTCTTTTTAGGAAATGAAAATAAAAAATTCCAAATATCTAAAATAGAACATAATGCTAGAAATAGAGAATATGTTGGCGTTATAGATTGGTTAATTAATGCTGGTATTATAAATATAAGTTATTGTATGGAAAAGCCTTTACTCCCCCTAAAAGGTAACTATAATCCTGATAATTATAGACTATATTTTAAAGATACAGGTCTTTTAGTTGCATCCTTAGATGATGAAGCAGGAGAAGATTTAAGAGTTAATAAAAACTTTAATACTTATAAAGGCGCCCTTTATGAGAACATAGTAGGAGAAATGCTAGTTAAAGAAGGTTATTCACTATATTTTTATAAAAATGAAAAAGGAACAATAGAAATGGACTTCTTTATTAGAGATAAAGACTCCCTAATACCTATAGAAGTAAAAGCAAGTGATAATGAAACAATATCCCTTAATAAATTAATAGAAAGTGATAAGTATAAAGATATAAAATATGGTATAAAGTTATGTAATAAGAATATAGGTTTTAATGGTAAATTTTATACATTTCCCTATTTCTTAACATTTTTATTAAAAAGATTTTTAAAAGAAAAATAAAACATCACTCATCTTACGATAAAATGATTTGCTTAAAAAGATGTTATGTATAAACTATAATAAAGGAGAAAAACTATGGAAGAAAAATTAAAAGAAGGATATGAATTATTTATAAATAAAACAGGTAATGATGATTTAATTGGAGCATACCGTTTAACTAAGAATGGTGAAATTGTTGATTTTAATGAATTAGATCAGGAAGATTTAGACTTTATGGCTAATTTACCTAATATAAAAAATAATCTTGGAAACTATTACTATTTAGTAATGAGTTATAACAGTGAAGAAAATATATTTAATTCTAGTATTAAAACTTTAACATTTCACGGTTCATATAATGAGAATAGAGAGTTTAGTACTCTTACAGAAACTTCAAGTAAAACTCTATTAGGTTCAATTTTAAAACTTAATAATGAATGTAAAAAAGAAGAAAAGAAATATATAAAAAAATAAAGGGAGGAACTATGAAAAAAGAAAAGACGTTATTAATAATGGCAGCAGGAATTGGTAGTAGATTTGGTGGACTTAAACAAATAGAAAAAATGGGTCCTAATGATGAATTTATCATTGACTATTCTATTTATGATGCAATTAATGCAGGATTTACTAAAGTAGTATTTATTATAAAAGAAGAAATATATGATAAATTTAAAGAAACTATTGCTTCTAGAATAGAACCATTTATTAAAGTAGAATATGCTTTTCAAAATATGGATTATATTCCTACTAAATATAAAAATATTATCAAAAAAAGAACTAAACCTTTAGGTACTGCCTATGCTATATACTGTGCTAAAGATAAAATAGATGGCCCTTTTGCAGTTATAAATGCTGATGATTTTTATGGAAGAGATGCCTTTTTAAAAGCTTATAATTATTTAGATAATATTGTCTATAATCATTATGGCATTATAACCTATAAAATAAATAATACCTTAAGTCCAAATGGTGAAACAAAAAGAGGAATATGTGAAGTAAGTCCTGATAATAAACTATTAAAAATTACAGAAAGTAGAGTAGTTAAAAGAAGAGGAAAAATATTAGCAGCACCACTTAATACTAATATTGCCAAAGAAATTGATAAAGATACTAAAGTTAGTATGAATTTATTACTATTTTCAACTGATATTTTTAAAATAATAGGAGATGAATTAGAATTATTTTTATCTCTTCATCAAAAAGATTTAGGAGATTTAGAATTTGGTATTCCTGATATCTTAGACATATGCTTAAGAAAAAATATTAAAACTATTGATACTATAGAAACAACTTCTACTTGGTATGGAATAACTTATAAAGAAGATAAAGCAGTTGTTAAAAAAGCCTTAAAAGAATTAACAGATAATAAAACATATCCACAAGATTTGTGGAAAAAAGATTAAAGGAGAGACTTATGAATAACATTACTAAAGAAAGAATGTATGAGTTAATAAATATAATTGAACAAGCTAATTATGATTATCACGTTCTAGATGATCCAAAAATAACTGACCAAGAATATGATGCTGCTTTTCGTGAACTTGAAACAATCGAAAAATTACATCCTGATTGGGTTATAGAAACATCTCCTACTAAAAAAGTAGGTGGTGAAGTAATAGATGAATTTAAAAAAATTGAACACTCTATTCCTATGTTATCTTTAGGTGATGTATTCAATGAAGAAGAAATTATTAACTTTTTAAAAAGAATAGAAAATAGTGGTGTTAAATCTAATTATGTTTGTGAATTAAAAATAGATGGATTATCTGTATCATTACACTATGAAAAAGGTATCTTAATAACTGCTGCAACTCGTGGTAATGGTGTTGTAGGAGAAGATATTACTCATAATGTTAAAACTATTAAAAGTATCCCTTTAAAGTTAAATAAACCTCTTGATATTGAAGTAAGAGGAGAAATCTTTATGAGTAAAAAAACATTAGAGAAAATAAATGAAGAACGAATAAAAAAAGGTGAAAAACCTCTTCAGAACACTCGTAATGCTGCCGCAGGATCAATTAAACAACTAGACTCTAAAATCGCTGCTAAAAGAGGTTTAGATGCCTATTTATACCATTTACCAAATCCTTTAGATTATGGTATTAAAACTCATCACGAAGCTTTAGAATTTTTAAAGAGTTTAGGCTTTAAAACTAATCCTAATAATAGAATTGTTAAAAACATAAACGAAGTTATGGAATATATTCACGAAAAAGGAAATATTAGAGCATCTCTTCCTTATGATATAGATGGTGTTGTTATAAAAGTAGATTCTATTCCTGATCAACAAAAACTAGGTTTTACCGCTAGAACTCCAAGATGGGCTATTGCCTATAAATTCCCTGCTTTAGAAGTCTTAACTAAATTAAATGATATAATATTTACAGTAGGTAGAACTGGTAAAATAACTCCTAATGCTATATTAAATCCTGTTCAATTAGCAGGATCAACTATAAGTAGAGCGACTCTTCATAATGAGGATTATGTAAAAGAAAAAGGTCTAATGATAAATGATACTGTATCTATTAGAAAAGCAGGAGATGTTATACCTGAAGTAGTAGAAGCGAAAACAGAAAGAAGAACAGGTGAAGAAATACCATTTAAAATGATTACGAACTGTCCTATTTGTAATACTAAACTAATTAAAAAAGAAGGACAAGTAGATTATTTCTGTCCTAATTCTAACTGTCCTGCTAGACACATTGAAAGCTTTATTCACTTTGTTTCTCGCCCTGCTATGAATATAGATGGCCTTGGTGAAAGATTAATGGAAGACTTATATAACTTTAAATTTATAAGTACTATCCCAGATATATATAAATTAAAAGATAAAAAAGAAGATTTAATTAATTTAGAAGGCTATGGAGAAAAATCAGTTACTAATCTATTAAATGCTATAGAAGAAAGTAAGAAAAACTCATTAGAATTATTACTATTTTCTTTAGGTATAAAAAATGTAGGTAAAGAAAAAGCTAAAATTCTAGCCAAGACTTACAAAACTATGGATAATTTAAGTAAAGCTACCTATGATGAGTTAGTAGAAATACCTGATATTGGACCTATTATTTCTAAAAATATTGTTGACTACTTTGCTAATGTTAATAATTTAAAGATGCTAGAAGAATTAAAAGAACTAGGTCTTAATATGAATTATATTGGTGAAGAGTTAAATCTAAATGAAGACTTTCTTGATAAAAGTTTTGTCTTAACAGGAACACTTACAAGATTAACAAGAGATGAAGCGAAAGCTTTAATTGAAAATAGAGGAGGAAAAACAGTAGGTTCTGTATCTAGTAAAACTTATGCTGTAATTGTAGGAGATAGTCCTGGTAGTAAATATGAAAAAGCTAAAGAGTTAAATATCCCAATATGGACAGAAGAGGAATTTATAGAAAAGATAAATAGTTAGGAGGTCCTTATGCAAACAGAAGAACAAAAACAAGAAGGTATTTCTGTAGAAAAAGAGAAAAAAATAAAGGAAATATCTACTATTGTTATGATTGTTATTATTGTAATAGCATCTTTAGTAACCTTAGATATTATTTTAGTAACAAAAAGTAATGTTGGCCCTTTCCTTGCAATTAGAACTAAAGTATATGATGATGGAGGTACTAAAGAGTATTATGGCCTAGGTTATAAAGTAATTAAATATAATCAAAAAGTAGGTAGACGTGATACTGTAATTGGTTCTTGGTCACTTAAATATGATACTACACCTACTAACTTTACTCTAGAAGACCTAGCTTTCTCTATAATTAATGATAATACTAATCACTTAGGTGAATTTATTAGATTAACTGGTACTATTAGTAAAGTAAATAAAAATAATAAAACTTTAACTCTAACTTATAAAGATGATGGAGGTAAATATAATTTAACTGTAGAAGCTAAAGTTATTTCTGATACCTTTAAATTTAATAAAAATGCTCCTGTTAGCATTATAGGTGTTGTAAGTAAATATGATAATAAAACTCTAACTATTTCTAATGCTTTTGCCGAGTAAGTTTTGTAAGTAAAATTACAAAACTTTTAAAATGCCAAAAATACTTCTTGCCTTTTAACCTAAATGGGAGTAGTATAGTTATTTAACCAGGAGGGACTATGAAAAGAATAATAGAAAATAATAATATAGAGGAATTAATAGTACTACTATCGTCCCTTCATATTAGAAATATAAAAAAATATCTTTTAAAGAATAATTATTTACTTAATCGAAGTATTTATGATATTGCATACATAATATCTAAGACTTTTAATGAAAAATATGATTATTGTAGAACTAAAAGATTATTAACTAAAACAAAATATGCTATAATTGATGGTAAGGTGATTAATATGATATATTTTGATAATGCTGCTACTACTAAAGTAAATGATGAAGTATTAGATACATTTGTTAGAGTATCTAAAGATTATATTGGTAATACTAATTCTATTCATAAACTAGGTTTTGAAAGTAAAAAACTAATGAATGCTAGTGTTAAACAAGTAGCAAATCTTCTTAAAGTAAAAGAAGATGAAGTAATATTTACAAGTGGTAGTAGTGAATCTAATAATTTAGCAATTAAAGGAGTATTAGATGCATACCCAAATAGAAAAAGGATAATACTTACTACTATCTTAGAACATCCTTCTATTACTAATACTTTAAATAATTTAAAAGATGTAGAGATTATTAATTTAAAATTAGATGATAACTACCATATAGATATTAACGATCTAAAAGAAAAATTAAAACTAGATCCAGTACTTATTTCTATTCATCACGTTAATAGTGAATTAGGAATAATACAAGATATTGATACTATAGGTAAGATAGTAAAAAAGATGAGTAAAGCTATTTTCCACGTAGATGGAACTCAAAGTTTAACTAAAATAGATGTTAACTTAACTAATGTAGATTTATTTTCAGCATCATCTCATAAATTTAATGGACTTAAGGGAATAGGTATTTTAATTAAAAAAGAAAAAATTAATCTATCTCCAATAATAAACGGTGGTGAAAGTCAAACAATTTATAGAGCGGGAACACCTGCCTTACCTCTAATAGCATCTTTTGCAAAAGCTCTACGTTTAGCATTAGAAAAAAAAGATGAAGCATATCTAAAAGTAAAAGAAATTAATAATTATTTAAAAGATGAATTAAGTAAATTAGATAATATTACTATAAACTCTAAAACAGATTCATCTCCTTACATTTTAAATTTTAGTATTAAAGGTATAAAGCCAGAGACTATGATCCATAAATTAGAAGATAAAGATGTCTATTTATCTACAAAAACAGCTTGTTCTTCTAAAGAAGATTACTCTAAAAGTATCTATTTACTAACAAAAGATAAAGAAATATCTAAAACATCTTTAAGACTATCTTTATCTCAAAATAGTACTATTGAAGAAGCGAAAGAGTTTATAAAAATATTAAAAGACAATTTATAAAGGAGGTTTATGACTACAGAATTAATAGAAGAAACTGAAATTAATAATATCTATGATAATATTAAAGAATTAGTAATTAATGCAAGAAATAAAGTATATACTACTGTTAATATAGAAATGCTTAATCTATATTGGAATATTGGTAAAATTATTATGGATATTCAAAAAGGTGATAAAAGAGCATCTTATGGAGATGCCATTTTAGATAAATTATCTAAAAAATTAACTGATGAATTTGGTAAAGGATTTTCTAAGAGAAATTTAGAAAGAATGAGAAAATTCTATATTTCTTTTCCAATTGCGACAACAGTGTCGTCGCAATTAAGTTGGTCACATTATTTAGAATTAGTAAAAATTGATGAAGATGCTAAACGTAATTTTTATTTAAACGAATGTATTAATTCAAGATGGAGTGTTAGAGAATTACAAAGACAAATAAATTCCCTATTATATGAAAGACTACTTTTATCATCTGATAAAAGTAAGAAAAAAGAATTAATAGAAAAAGGTCAAGTACTAAAAGAAAGTAAAGATTTAATAAAAGACTCTTTTGTTTTAGAGTTTCTTGATATCAAAGAAAATACAGATTATTTAGAATCTGATTTAGAGAAAAATATCTTAGAACACTTAAAGGAATTTCTATTAGAATTAGGAAAAGGCTTTATGTTTGTGGGAAGTCAAGTTAGAATAACCCTAGGAGAAGAACATTTTTATCCTGATTTAGTGTTTTATAATAGACTTTTAAAATGTTTTGTCATTATAGATTTAAAAATAGGTAAAGTAACACATCAAGATATAGGACAGATGCGGGATGTATGCAAATTATTATGATAAGTTATTAAAAGTAAAGATGAAAATAAAACAATAGGAATTCTTTTAAGTACTGATTGTTTAAAACTATTGTTAACTATACACTTCCTGAAGATAATGAAACAATATTTTCTACAGAATATAAATTACATATGCCTACAGAACAAGAATTAATAAATGCTGTAGAAGAAGAAAAGAAAAATATAGA
>CALVJE010000006.1 GCA_944331725.1 uncultured Bacilli bacterium
ACACCAAAAGTAGTGTTAAAAGTACGAACTTGTGATACAATAATTATAGCTTGAACGCTTAGTGCGTACAGCAAGAGGATTAAACTCTTTAATACTTTTAATAACTTTAGGAGTAAGACCTAATTTTACCATTAAATTATCTTGATATGATGATATCTTATGAGTATTATCAGTAATAACATCAGGATTTTTAATAACTTCTAAAATAGTATTTTCAAGCTCTTCTATAGATAAATCTTTCTTATATATATTTTTAGCAATTAAAGATGCAAGTATCTCACCCGTAATAGCATATTCTCCATAATAATCCCCAACTGCAGCAGAATGAACTACTCCATAAATATCATTATTAGTAATAATATCTTTTAAAGCTTTAAGTAAATCTAAAGCCGATTCTATTTGTACAAGTTCAAGTTTTTCACTCTTAGTTTTTGGTTTATAAGCAAGTTTGGGAGATAAGTAATATAATTTACCAAGATCATCCTCTTTCAACAACTCATCTGCAATTTTTACCCCTAATGCACCAGTAGACATATTAGTAATTTTCATAACTGCATCAATTCTCTCATTAGTAGGACCACTTGTTACAATTATATTTTTCTTAGTAATATTACCTACCTTCTTACCATTAGTTAAAGATAAATTATTACTAGGTAACAATATAAATCTCCTAGGACATCCAACGTTAATAACATCATCACTTATATTATTCATATTTCTTCCTCCTCAATTGCATTATACTTAAAAACGTGATATAAGTATAATATATATTATTTATATTAAATATAAGGAGAAATTATATGAATATTAACTATGAACTATATAAAATATTTTATGAAGTAGTAATAAATGGTAGTATTTCTAAAGCTGCTAGTTCAATGTATATATCCCAACCTGCCGTTACCCAGTCAATTAAGAACTTAGAAGAAAAACTAGGTGGTAAACTCTTAATAAGAACAAAGAAAGGTATAGTCTTAACAGAAGAAGGAAAAGTTCTTTTTGATTATATAAAAAAAGGAGTAGAGAATTTTAAAAATGGTGAAAATGCATTTTTAAACTATCTTAATTTAGACAGTGGTTCTATTAGAATAGGAGCAAGTACAACTATAACAAGAAATATTGTTATGCCATATCTTAAAGAATTCCATAAAAAATATCCTAAAGTAGATATAAAAATAACAAATGATTTAACTTCTAACCTTATAACAACTTTAAGAAATGGTGATCTAGACTTATTAGTTGCAAATCTCCCTATAGAAGAGAACAAAGATTTAAAAGTAATTTCTATTTGTGAAGTCCAAGATATCTTTGTAGGTAATCTAGACTATTATAATAAAACAAAAGGACATCTAAAAATAGAAGAATTATTTAACTATCCTTTAATTACTCAAAAAGAACCTAGTAATACAAGAAAGTTTTTAAATAAATATTTAAAGAGTGATAATATTTCTACTAATATTCCAAATGAAATAGTTAGTTATAGTCTTATTATAGATTTTGTTAAAGCAGGTTTTGGTATTGGTTATGCCACTAAAGAATTTATAGAAGATGACTTAAAAGAAAAAAGACTATATGAAATTAAAGTGACACCTAAAATTCCTAAAAGAGAAGTAGGTATAGTTACATTAAATAAAACTATTCCTAATTATAGTGCTAAAAAGTTAATTGAATTAATGCAAATAAATTAGTGTTATACTAATATAAAACAGGAGGTACTTATGGTTGAAATAAATAAAGATAAGGATACAAATGGTTATGATAAGTTCAAAATAACAACAGATGAAGGAAACTTTAATATAATGTTTGGAGGCAATCTAGATTTATATTGGTCTTATTGGCCAAAAGAAAATATTAAGGATTGGCCTTTATTTAAAACTTTCACTATCACTAAAGAAAATTATTTTCTATATCAAAAAGTAGACGAACTATATATAAGAATTAAAGAACAAAGCCCTTATCAAAAAGCAGAAAAAGATGATTATGAAACTTTTTTAGAGGAACTGGACTTAGGAACTCTAAATGAGACTTCAAAAATTGATTATGCTTACGAAAAATTATTTCAAGATGACATTATCAAATGGTATTCAGATGATGCACCATTAGAAAAAGCTAGCAGAGTAGAAATAGAAAAAACAGAAGATGCTTATGCTATAACTTTTTATCAAGGCAAAGAAGAATATAATTTTCCTACTTACACAGTTCGTTTTAGAAATAGTGGCAGTAGATATCATCCATATAACTTTACTTTTATGAATATGTATAATAGTTTAAGTGAATATGATCCTAATTACCATCAAATTCATATAGAAGAATATTTATACAATAAAAAATTACAAAAAATAAAAAAATAAGGAGCCAAAATTGGCTCCTAAATCTATAATATAGAGGATCTTCACACTTAATAGTGAACCTTCCTCATTAATACTATATGCACAATTTAGAAAAATATACAAAAATATTTTGTTATAAAAATAAATATCTTGTATAATACTAATAAAGAGAGTTGGTAAAAATGAATAAGAATGAATTAATGAGAGAATTAACAAGTGAAAAAGAAGAAATACTAAGTTTATGGAGGTCACTTTGACACTGATAATAAACTTAAAGAACAAGAAAAATTAGAAAAAGAAACAACTAAAGAAGGCTTTTGGAGTGATCCTAGTAAAGCTGAATCTATTATTAGTGATTTAAAGAGTTTAAAAGAAAGAACTACAAAACTAATAGACTTAAAAAACAAAATATTAGATTCCATAGAACTTTTAGAAATGTTAGATGAAGAAAGTGATAAAGAATTATTACAAACAATTGAGGAAGATAACAAAACTATAAAAGATGACTTAAAGGATTTAAGTATCTATCTACTCTTTAGTAAACCATATGATAAAAATAACTGTATCGTTGAAATACATCCAGGTGCAGGAGGAACTGAATCTTGTGACTGGTCTAATATGCTTTATAGAATGTATACAAGATACTGTGAGAAAAAGAACTTTAAAATAGAACTACTTGACTATCAAGCTGGTGAAGAAGCAGGAATTAAGAGTGTCTCTTTTAAAGTAAAAGGTGAATATGCTTATGGTTATTTAAAAAACGAAAAAGGTGTTCATCGTCTAGTTAGATTATCACCATTTGATTCATCTAATCGTCGTCATACCTCCTTTGCAAGTATTGATGTAACTCCAGAAATATCTAAAGATATTAAAATAGATATAAATGAAAAAGACTTAAAAATAGATGTCTATCGTTCAACAGGTGCCGGTGGTCAAGGAGTAAATACAACCGATAGTGCCGTACGTATAACTCACTTACCTACTAAAATAGTTGTAACTTGTCAAAATGAAAGAAGTCAAATTCAAAATAAAGAGACAGCTTTACAAGTTTTAAAAAGCAAGTTATATGTATTAGAACAACAAAAAAAGGAACAAGAACTTGCTAAAGAAAAAGGCATTCAATCTAACATAGATTTTGGTAGTCAAATAAGAAGTTATATTTTACACCCATACTCTTTAGTAAAAGATCATCGTACTAACTATGAAACTAGTGATACTAAAAGTGTACTAGATGGAGAAATAGATAAATTTATTGAAAGCAATCTAAAAGGAGGAACTTATGGAAATAAAACATAAAATAAAAGTTAAAGAATTAATAGAATTTATCTTTGGTTGTTTCTTAGTAGCTCTTGCTTTCAATCTTTTTATGTCTCCTAATAACTTAGTAGCAGGAGGAATAAGTGGTCTTTCCTTAGTCTTAAAACACTTCTTTGGACTTAATCCTTCTATGATTATTTCTATATCAAACGTCTTCTTAATAATATTATCATTTCTTCTATTGGGTAAAGAAAAGACTAAAATGTCTATATTAGGTTCCATACTTTTCCCTGTCTTTGTTAGTATGACAGAACATTTATCTACTTATATAAGTTTTAAAGAAAGTGAAATGATACTAATCGCTATCTTTGGAGGAGTCTTACAAGGAATTGGTGCAGGCCTTATCTTTAGAGCAGGTTATTCAACAGGTGGAACAGATATACTTAATATGATTATATCTAAAATATTTAAGATTAGTCTTGGTAACAGTATGTTTTTTACTGATGGTACTATTATTGTCATAGGAGCATTTGTCTTTGGCTTTAATCATTTAATGTACTCTTTGATAATACTTTACTTAATATCTACCCTAACAGATAAAGTAGTACTTGGTATTAGTGATTCCAAAGCCTTCTATATAATTACAAGTAAAGAAAAAGAAGTAAAAGCATTTGTTATAAATGAACTTAAACACGGTGTAACAGAATTTAAAGCTAAGGGTGGATACAACTTAGAAAATCAAACAGTTTTAATGAGTGTAATCCCCACAAGAGAATACTATAAACTTAAAGAAGGTATTCATAATATTGATAAAAATGCTTTCTTTGTAGCAATGGATTCTTATGAAGTAAGAGGTGGTGCTTAATGAAAACAAACTTACAAAAAATAGATAAAAGCAAACTATGGTATCGCTATACAGTCTTAATTATTAGTTTATTTTTATCATCACTAGTTTTTAATATTTTCTTATATCCTACAAACCTAGTAACAGGAGGTATGAATGGTGTTGCCATTATTATAAATCACTTAATTGATATATCTCCAGCAATGATTATTTTAATAGGTTCTATTATTCTATTAGGACTAAGTTATCTTTTCCTAGGAATAGATCAAACAGCAGCTTCATTAGTAGCAACTATCACCTATCCCCTCTTTGTCTCTATAACAGAACCACTAGCAAGAATGATAGTTATTGATACTAGTGATTTAATTTTAATCAGCCTATTAGTAGGAATACTTTTAGGTATAACTAATGGTCTTATGTATAAAGTAGGATTTAGTAATGGAGGACTAAATATCATAAGCCAAATAATACATAAATACTTTCATATTTCTTTAGGAAAAACTACTATGGTAATTAATTTTATAGTTGTACTAATAGGAGGATTTTACTTTGGATTTAATATGATGCTATATGCCTTCATTATAATTTATATTAGTGGTTATGTTATAGATAAAGTAATACTAGGAATATCTAAGAACAAAGCTTTCTACATTACTACTAGTAAAGATAAACAAGTAAGAGATTACCTAATTAATACACTCCATCATACAGTAACAATATTTGATGTTAAAGGAGGCTTTTTAGAAAAGAAAAGAAAAGTACTATTAGCAGTAGTACCAACTAGAGAATATTTTAAACTAAAAGAAGGAATAAAAGAAATAGACCCTAAAGCCTTCTTTGTAGTAACAGATGCTTATGAGGTAAAAGGTGGTGAATAAGAAACTCATCAAGAGTTTCTTTTTTTGACATTTTTCAAAAAAATTTCACAGTTTTGGTAATAATTACTATATACAGAATATGTCGAAATATGTTATACTTAACTGTGAATAGGATGATGTTAATGGATTTAATTAGAGTTAAAAATGTAAATAAACAATATAAAAATGGAGTCACTGCTATCTATGACTTGAACCTTAGTATTAAAAAAGGATCTTTTGTCTTTGTAATAGGAGGTTCAGGATCTGGTAAAAGTACTTTTATTAAAATGCTTTACCGTGAAGAAAAACCAACTAGTGGTGAAATTTTTGTTGGTGGAATAAATGTTGCAAAATTAAGAAACAGTAAAGTATATAAATTAAGACGTAAACTAGGAATAGTTTTCCAAGATTATCGATTACTTCCTAAGTTAACCGTTTATGAAAATGTAGCTTTTACAATGGAATCAATTGGTGCGACTAAAGCGGAAACAAGAAGAAAAGTTTTAAAAGCCTTAGAACTAGTTGGACTAAAAGCTAAAATACATAACTATCCAGATCAACTATCAGGAGGAGAACAACAACGTGTTGCCATTGCAAGAGCGATTGTTAACGAACCAAGAATACTACTTTGTGATGAGCCTACAGGAAATCTTGATCCAGACCGTAGTATGGAAATAGTTAAAGTTCTAGAAGAGATAAATAAAACTTGTGGTACTACTATTATAATGGCTACTCACGATAAAGAGATAGTTAATAAAATGCAAAAAGAAGTAGTTCTTCTAAAAGACGGAAGACTTATTAAACATCTTGAGAAAGGAGGCTATGAAGAATGAAATTTTTTAGAACCCTTAGAAGAAGTATTAGAGATGCCTTTAAAAGTGTTTTTAGAAACTTCAGTCTATCACTTGCCTCAATTTCTTGTATAACTATAACTTTAATAATTGTGGCAATATCAATTCTTATTACCTTTAATGTTCAAAACTTTACAAGAGAAATGGAAAAAGATTTAACTATTGTAGTCTTTCTAGATACTGATGCTACAGAAGAAGATTCAAAAATAGTTATGGAAAAACTAGAAAATATGAGTAATGTAGAATCATTAACTTATCAAAGTAAAACAGCAATTAAAGAGGAAATGAGAAAAGAAAATGAAGTCTTTAATGAAGTTATGAGTACTTGGAGTGAAGAAGATAATCCTCTAAAAGATACATTTCAAGTTAAAGTAAAAGATGTAGTGAAAATAGCAGATACTGCTAAAAGAATAGAGAAGTTAGATAAAGTTAGTACTGTAAGATATGGTGAAGGAATGGTAGATAACTTAATAGTTGCTTTTGAATCTGCGCAAAAAGTATCTTATGGAATGGTAATAGCCTTAATACTTGTAACTGTATTCTTAATCATTAATACAATTAAATTAACAATCTTCTCAAGAAAAAGAGAAATATCAATTATGAGATTAGTAGGAGCAAGTAACTTTACTATTAAAACTCCATTTATAATAGAAGGAATGGTTTTAGGAATGTTTGGTTCAATTATCCCAATTTTAACAGTATGTTTTGGTTACGTAGCTCTATATAACTATTTTGATGGTTATTTATATAGTAGAATGATCAGTTTAATAGAACCAGAACCATTTATCTATATGGTATCAGGAATTGTCCTAGTAATAGGTATAATTGTAGGTATGATAGGATCAGCTTCTGCTGTTAGAAAATATTTAAAAATATAGAAAGGGGTGTTATCTTGAGAAAAAAAATCAGTTCATTTTTATTAATAGTACTATTAACAGTATTTATAATTCCTATAAATACAAATGCTAAAACCTTAAGTGATTTAAGAGCGGAAGTAGAAGAATTCACTGCTGATTTAGATAGCAAAAATAATCAAATTGCTGCTAACGATGCTGAAGTAAAAAAAATTCAAGAAAATATTGCTAACATAGAAAGTCAAATTAGTGAAATAGAAAACGAAACTGCAATTCTAGAGCAAGAAATTGAGGCATCAAATCAAGAAATATCAGAAAAAAGTGAACAAAGTAAATCATTATTTCAATATCTTCAAGTTAGTGAAGGTGAAAATGCTTATTTAGAGTATATTTTTGGTGCAACAGACGTTACTGATATGGTATATCGTATGGCAATAGTTGAACAATTAACTGAATATAATGACCAAGTAATGGATGAACTTTCACAACTAGTTAAAGAGAATGAACAAAGAAAAACAGAACTAAGCAAAAAAAATGCAGAATTAGAAAAATTAACAACAGAATTAGAAGCAGAGCAAGAAAAAATCAATGCTGAGACTGCTGCCATTAGAGATGCTATGCCAAGTGTTCAAGACCAAAAAGAAGAAGCGTTAGAACAAATAGAATATTATGAAAGTATTGGCTGTGGTGAGAATGAAGATATTGATTCATGTCAATATGAATATGAACAGTCACGTAGCAACTCATCATCAGGTGGTGGCTATGTACCATCAGCATCAGGTTTCTATAGACCAATGGTAAGTGGATATGTTACCCAAAATTGGATGAATGCAGGACATTTAGGAATAGATTTATCAAATACTAATAAAACAATAGAAATATATCCTATCGCAACAGGAGTCGTTTTTGCCAAATACTATGATGTATATGGAGCTTTAGTTTTAAAAATAAGACATAATGTAAATGGAAGATACTTATATTCAACGTATGCTCATTTATCAGCATGGTATGTAAATGTAGGACAAACAGTTACTCCAGATACTGTAATTGGTAAAATGGGTAATACTGGATATTCATTTGGAGCACATTTACATCTTGAACTTACAACATGTGATTGGCATGCAGGAGGTGGATGTAGTTCATATACAGAATATACTCAGAGGACAATCAATCCAAGAAATTACATAGGATTTCCATCAGGATTAAGAGTATGGTGGAATGGTAGATAATAGGAGAGTTTATGATAACATTAGAAGACTTTGATAAAGTAGAATTAAGAGTAGGAAAAGTAATAGATGCTAGTATTAATAAAGGAGCAAGACATCCTGCTTATAAATTAAAAATAGATTTTGGACCATTAGGTATAAAAAAATCATCTGCACAAATTACTGATTTATATAAACCAGAAGATTTAATAAATAGACAAGTAATCGCTGTAATGAATTTCAAACCTATTCACATATCAGAAGTAACAAGTGAAGTTAGAATATTAGGAGCAGAAACTAATGAAGGCATCGTATTATTAAATACTGATAAAGAAGTGGAAAATGGTTCTAAAATATCTTAAATAAAGTTCTAGTATATTACTAGAGCTTTTTATAATAAAAAAGAAAACAAGCTCTAATATGAGAAAAAGATTTCAAGGTGTCATATAATAGTAAATTAAAGTAAACTCTTTTAAATAAAATCTAAACAATATTGTAAATGAATTTGTGTTATGATATTATAAAATAAGAAAGGAAGAAGGTAAAAATGCGAAAACTTGTGTTTACAATATGTTACCTGGAGGGGGGCAGTTTTAATAAAAACATAAGTAATAATAGTATTACTTTCTTTAATTGTGAGTTAAGAACAGGATAATTATATTCTGTTTTTTTTGATACTAAAATAAAGGAGGATAATTAAATGAAACCACTAGATAAATATGATCAATTATTAGAAGAAGAGTTAAATCATTTAAAAGTAGAATATGATAATTATAAAACAAAGATTGACTGTGTAACTGTTTTAACCTTTTCAAAGGACGATCAAAACCAATATGTATTAAATTTATTAGACAATCAGGAATTATTACTTACAACTTTTCCTCAACTAATAGACCAGTTTAAAATATTAACCTTTTTTAGAAAAAATAATGCTTTAGAATTAGAACAAGTTAAAATAGCGATAAATAATATTTTAGAAGATGAACAAGTAAAAAACACTATCATTAATCAATCTAATTATCAAAATTTAGTTAAAAGAATTCAAGAACAAATCGAAGAATTAAATAATGCAAGTATCAGTTCTAAGGCCTCCTTTATATTAAAAATAAATATTGATGATGAAGAAAAAGTTAACATCTTAACACAGTTAGCATATGAGAGTTGCCAAAATGCTAGTTTAAAACAACAAAAACCAAAAGAAAAAACTAAAGAGGAATTGAAAGAAGAAAAAATAGAACCGGAAACACTATTTGAAGAAAGAGATGAAGCAAAAATAGCGAATATTAATAATAAATATTTTGCTATAAAACCACAAATAGAAAATTTGTTAAATCAATATTATTATTTAATTAATGGAAAATCAATAGGTACTCTTGAATATACAAAACAACTAGTTGATATTGCTAAAGTCCAAAAAGAAAAAGACTCTTTAGATTTAAAATCTCTAAATTTAGACGAATTCTCTTACAAAGAAGTCTCTATGACTATGTTAATACTAGATATAATTGAAGCAAAGCAAGAGTTAGAAAAAAATCTTCAAAATCCTGCTAGTAAACAAGATGATATAGAATACTATTTCAATGCTTTAAAAGAAACTTATTCTAAAGCTATAATATTAGGAGAAGCTATAACTAAAGATAATTTAGAAAAGACTAAAAAAACAGATGATATTTACTTCTTATTAGATGAAAATAATAATCCTTTCTTTCAATTGGAAAAGTTTAATAAAGAAGAAAGAAAACGTTGTCTATCATTAATGGAAAAATTCAAAAAACATATTTATGATTATGAGAAAGGAAAAACTCATACTAAACTTAAATCTAAAAAGAAAATTAATGATATATACATTAATAAAAGCTCTACTATGTGTGTATCTTACATTAGAGCAAAAGATAATCAAGTATTAATACTAACATTCGCTCATCTTAATGAAATTTATGATGATTCAACTAGAATTGACCAAAACTATGCTTATCTTATTAAAGAAACTTTAGATAATATAAACACAAAAAATAGTAGTTTCATAGAACAACAATATCAATTCAGCGAACAATTTAAAGATCAAATTTTCTCAAAAGGAGATGACCCAAAATAATGATAGAAAAAAAGTTAGATATATTATTTTTAAATATTAAAAATGATTGTATGAACATTATTAAAGAAAAAGATATTGATTTAGATGAATTATCGTTTATGTTAGGTATAAGTTCTAAAGAATTTATTTCCAACTTTCAAACTAGAATTAAAGATTTCTCTTTTTACATAGAAACATATAGAATACTAACAGAATGGTAGGTGTTTATAATGACATTATCAGAAATTATTAAATTAAAAGTTGATGCTTTATTTGAAACATATAATAATTTAAATCTTGTAGATAATAAATCAGAATTAACTACTATAAAAGAAAGAATAGAAAAAGTTACAACCTTAATAGAAGTGATAAGTAAAGATATTAAAAATATAAAAGATTTAAACTATGAAGATATCAGTGATATAACTTTTATAAAAGAAGAAGATTTAAAAAATATTCAAATTGTTTTAAAAGCTAAATATGAAGTTAATTTACCAGTTGAACTTACAAAACCACAACTTGAAATTATTAATAATTTAATTAAAGATTTAACAGAAAAGAGAAATTTATTAATAGAAAAATATAATAAAGAAGAAGAATTAATTAATAAAAATAAAGAAAAAACTGAAAAATTAGAAGATGATATCTTAAACTTAGAAATCTTATATGAACGTATTAATGATCCTGATGATTATACTTTATTAAATCTAGAAGATTTTAAAATACTATCAATAATATTAGAAGATGAAGAAATATCATCAAAAATAAAAATAGAACTACTTAGTAATATAATTGAGTATAATGAGAATATTGACAAACGTAATAAAAAAATATTATCAACTACAGATATAGAAGAAGTAAAAGAGTGTTTTAGAAGTTTTGGATTTAAAGAAGATATGCTTTCCTATATTGATAAAAATAAGGAAGAAATATCAAGAAATATTGATTTAAATAATGCAAGAGAAATATTATCATATTTACAATCTAAAAATATCATTGATAAATTTTCTAAGTTATCTTTATTAACAATCGTTTTATATAGCAATGCAAATACTGTTAGTAAACGATATGAAGATTTAAAGGAACGCAAAGCATTATTTACATCACTTTTTGAAATGCCTAGTATATGGGTTAATAATTTATCAAAAAAATTAAGAAGTAAACACAAAAAACAATTACCAACAGGTGGTGGAAGAAAAGATACTAGTAAATTGCGCAATTATGCTAATAAAATTTCTTATGAAGAAATGCTTTCTAACGAAGAGTACCTAACTAATCTAGGACTTAAAGTTTCTATTTCTGATAAAACAAATATAAAAGTATTACAAACACCTAGTGAAAAAATAGCAGAGAATGTTAAAGTTTATAAAGCTTATGGTTTCTTTAAAGAAAGAGATATTTCTACCTTTCCTCCATCTGCTCTTTCTTTCTATTCTGTTGCCGATAGATGTGATAAATTAATAGAAATAGGGTTATTACATAACTTTGATATGAACTTCGCTTTATCATATCCATCTATTATTCAAGCGATGCGTGAAGAAACTTTCGCTCTACTATATAAATTAAAAAGAGAAAACACAAAAGAAGATTATCGTCAAATTATTTCTTCTAAGTCAAGAAAAGGTACTTTAAATAGTTGTATCACTAATAGAAGTCAAAATAATAATATAGTATTTGGTTATGATTTTGGAACCAAGGAAAAATTAGAAATTTTTAAACAAGAAAACTTTATAAATCAAATGGATGATAAATATATTCCTAATGCAAACGAGTATGAAGAAATAATTACAAAAGAAAATCCTATTACTTATCAAGATGACATTTTGAAAGATGAAAAAATAAAAGTATTAGAAGAACAGTATAGAGTTGATAACAATCCATATCAATATAAAATAGGTAATGAAATAATATCTAGATTAAAAGTATTAAGATGTTATGGAGTTTTAAAAGAAAAAGGAATTACTGATGATAATGCTTTCTTGTATGCTGTTACTAGAGGAATGTATTTTGATGAAAAAACATTTACTATACTTAAATCAACAGTTAAAGGAAGAGGTGAATATGGATGGAGTATTTAACTAAATATAACCTAACTACTGAAGATATAAAAGATATTACTAACTCAATAGATGAAGATGATAAATTAGAATTAGAGTTGAATGAAGAAAGGGTATCATCGATAATAGATTACTTCTTATCAATAGGACTTACTAATATAAAAGATATTATAATAACTAAACCTAATCTATTTTATGATGATGTTAATTCTATAAAGATGAGAATAGAAAAGTATTCTAATACTAATATTATTGAATTGCTTAAAGAAGATCCTATTAATTTTGATTTAATAGGTATGTAAATAAAAGAACTTTAGTCTAAAACTAGAGTTCTTTATTTATAAAAATAGTTCTAATGAGTAAATTTCTTTGTCACTATATAATCTTAATGATATAATACTTGCAAGGAGTGATACCTATGTTCAAATTAGTATCAAAATTCAAACCAAGTGGTGACCAGCCAGAAGCGATAAAAGAGTTAGTTGAAGGAATAAAAGAAGGTAAAAAAGAACAAGTTTTATTAGGTGCAACAGGAACAGGTAAGACTTTTACAATGGCAAATGTTATTAAAGAAGTTAATAAACCAACCCTAATACTAGCACATAATAAAACTCTAGCAGGTCAACTTTATTCAGAGATGAAAGAATTATTCCCAGAGAATAATGTAGAGTACTTTGTCAGCTATTATGATTATTATCAACCAGAAGCATATGTTCCAAGCACTGATACTTATATAGAGAAAGACTCTTCTATAAACGATGAAATCGATGAACTTCGTCACGCGGCAACATCTGCTTTACTCTCATCAAAAGATACTATTGTTGTCGCTAGTGTTTCTTGTATCTATGGTATTGGAGAAGTAGAAGAATATAAAAATAAAATGTTAACACTAAGAGTAGGAGAAGAAATAGAACGTAATGAAGTTTTAGTAAAACTTGTGGAAATGCAATATGCAAGAAATGATTTAGACTTCCATCGTGGTACTTTTAGAGTAAGAGGAGATGTCTTAGAAATAATTCCTACTAATCAAAATCAAACAGGTTATAGAATAGAATTCTTTGGTAGTGAAATAGATAGAATTAGTGAAATAGATGTCTTAACAGGAACAGTTATCTCTAATAAGAAAAATGTTAGTATCTTCCCAGCTAGTCACTTTGTAATTAGTGATGATAAATTAAAAGAAGCGATTAAAAGGATAAAAAAAGAGTTAGGGGAACGTTTAGAGGAACTTAAGAGTCAAAATAAACTTCTTGCAGCAGAACGTCTTGAACAACGAACTAACTATGATTTAGAAATGCTAGAAGAAACAGGCTTCTGTCACGGTATTGAAAACTACTCAGCACCTATGGCAGGTCGTAAACCTGGAGAAACTCCTACAACTCTAATGGATTTCTTTGGTGATGATTATCTTTTAATAGTTGATGAATCCCACGTAACCTTACCTCAAGTAAGAGGAATGTATAATGGAGATAGAGCAAGAAAACAAAACTTAGTTGATTATGGATTTCGCTTACCTAGTGCCCTTGATAACCGTCCTTTAAAGTTTGATGAATTTGAAAAGAAAATAAAACAAGCTATCTATGTATCTGCAACACCAGGTGATTATGAACTTGAAAAAACACAAGGTAAGTTTGTTGAACAAATAATTAGACCTACAGGATTACTTGATCCAACTATTGAAGTTAGAAAGACAGAAGGACAAATAGATGACTTAGTAGGAGAAATAAATGACCGTATTAAGAAAAATGAAAGAGTTTTAATTACCACATTAACTATTAGAATGAGCGAAGAGTTAACTAACTACTTAAAAGATTTAGACATCAAAGTAGCATACCTTCACACTGAAATAAAAACTCTAGAGCGTTTACAAATTATTCATGACTTAAGATGTGGTATTTATGATGTTGTTGTTGGAATAAACCTTTTACGTGAAGGTATAGATATCCCAGAAGTATCCCTAATCGCTATATTAGACGCTGATAAAGAAGGTTTCTTAAGAAGTGAGAGAAGTCTTATCCAAACAATTGGACGTTGTGCAAGAAATGCTAATGGACACGTTATTATGTACGGAGATAATATTACAGACTCTATGGATAAAGCGATTAAAGAGACAAAACGTCGTCGTGAAATTCAAGAAGCTTACAATAAAGAACACGGTATAGTTCCTAAAACAATTGAAAAAGAAATAAGAGAAGTTATTAGTAATGTTGATACAAAAGACTCTACTAAAACTAAGAAAAAATTAACTAAGAAAGAAAAGATGTTAGAACTAGAGCGAATTGAACAAGAAATGAAAGAAGCAGCTAAGAATCTTGATTTTGAACGCGCTATGGAACTAAGAAATGCTTTATTTGAAATGAAGAGTGAATAGTTATGAAGAAAAGCTTTAACCGTATTTATATAGAAATTACAAATAAATGTAACTTGTCTTGTTCCTTCTGTAAAAAATCAATAAGACCATTAAAAGAAATGTCTGTAAGTGAATTTAAAAAAGTAATATCTAAAGTAAAAGACTATACTAATACTATCTGTCTTCACGTAAAAGGAGAACCACTACTACATTCTAATTTAAGTGAAATATTAAATATCTGTGATGACAATAATATAAATATAAGTCTAACTACTAATGGGACTTTATTAAAAGCCAAGATAAATGAATTAATTAAACACAAATCACTATCTAAAATACATATATCTTTAAATGCTGAAGCTGAAGTAAATAATTTGAATTATCTTAATGATATATTTAAAGCAACATCTCTTTTTCCACAAGATAAAATAATAATATATAGACTTTGGGCTCAAAAAGAAAATAAATTAGATGAAAAATCAACAAAAATAGTGGAAAAACTAAAAGAATATTATCATCTTTCCACAGAAACTGTTGAAAAAATCAAAAAAGAGAAAAATACAAAAATAGATATTAACAAATATGTGGATAAAGATAATCTTTTCAAGTGGCCAACTGTTTCTAATGATAAAACTAATGGTTTTTGTGAAGGTTTAAAAAGTCAAATAGCCATACTATCAAATGGTATAGTCACTCCTTGTTGTTTAGATGATGATGGTCTTATTAATTTAGGAAATATCCTTGAAGAAGAATTAAAAGACATACTAGAAAAAGAAAAAACTAAAAAAATAATAGAGGGATTTAGAGATAATAAATGTGTTGAAAAACTATGTCAGAGTTGCTATTATAAAGATAGATTTAAGAAATGAGCTTCAAAATTATATAATTATCAACATTAGTTATGCAAAAAATGAGAGTATATAGAGATGCTAGAAGATTAAAATAATTTTAGAAAAACACTTGACTAACATTATAGTTTGTGGTAATTTATGCTTAAGCACTGAGAAGTGTTTTTCTTTTAGAAAAAAATACAAAGGAAGATGTGTATATGGCAAAGAAAAAAGAAGAAACTAAAGAAATTAAAAAGGAATCTTTAAAAGAAGTATCTAAAAAAGAAAATAAAAAGACTTCTTCTAAAGAAAAAAAGAAAGAAAAAGTAAATATAATTACTAGAATAGGAAATTTTATTAGTGGTGTTAAAACTGAATTTAAAAGAGTAAAATGGCCTTCAAGAAAAGAAATGGTTAAATATTCTATTGCAACTATTATCTTTATTATAGCGTGCTCTTTATTCTTCTATATAATTGATATCATTTTAGCAGCCCTACACTCATTAGGTAATTAGAAAGGAAATGGTTATGGAAAAACAATGGTATGTCGTTAATACTTATTCAGGACACGAAAAGAAAGTTCAAGAAAAACTTCTAATGCGTGCTGAATCAATGAATATGCAAGATTATATTTTTAGAGTAATTGTTCCAGAACAAGAAGAAACTGAAATAAAAGATGGAGTAAAGAAAACTAAATTAAAAAAACTATTCCCAGGTTATATCTTAGTTGAAATGATAATGACTGATGAAGCTTGGTATATAGTTCGTAATACTCCAGGTGTTACAGGATTCATTGGTTCAAGTGGTAAAGGTGCTAAACCAACTCCATTACAACCTAGTGAAGTAGATCATATTCTAAGAAATATGGGTATTAGTAGAATTGATGTTGATAAAGAACTACAAAAAGGTACAAAAGTAAAAATCATTGGTGGACCATTCACAGGAATGTTTGGAACTATTGAAGAAGTTGATGCTGCTAATGAAAAAATTGAACTTAATGTTGACTTGTTTGGACAAGAAACACAAGTAGAAGTAGATTTAACTCAAATAGAAAAAGCATAAAATGCTTGTCAAATAACAAAAACTATGTTATTATTTAGGGGCTATATTAATTTTATATAGATTAATATTAGTGGGAAGCAAAAAGTGCAATATAATGTTAGGATTAAAAAATCTTGACATTGAAAATTGAAATGCTATTATAACCACTCGCGAAAACGAGTAAGAAAGGATGTGTTTTTCGTGGCAAAGAAAAAAGAAGTTGTAAAACAAATAAAGTTACAAATACCTGCAGGTAAAGCTACTCCTGCTCCACCAGTAGGAACAGTTTTAGGACCAGCTGGAATTAACTTACAAGAGTTTTGTACAAAATATAATGATGCAACAAGAGATAAAATGGGAGATATCTTACCAGTTGAGATTTCTGTTTATGATGATAGAAGTTTTGACTTTGTAATTAAAACTCCACCAGCAGCTTTCTTAATTAAGAAATATGCTAAGATTTCTAAAGGTTCAACAAAAGGTAAGAACGAAACAGTTGCAACTTTATCTGATAAAGACTTAACTGAAATAGCTGAAATTAAGTTACCAGATTTAAATTGTTATACTGTTGAAGAAGCTAAGAAAATCGTTGCTGGTACTGCCCAAAATATGGGTGTTGCTATAGAAGAAAATAAATAATTAACTTAACATATAGGTTATACCTATGTGGGAGGATGTAACACTAATTGCTTACCCGAATAACCACATAAGGAGGAAGAAAAATGAAAAATAGAAGTAAAAAATACAAAGATGCTGCAACTAAAGTAGAAAAGAATAAATTATATACTAAAGAAGAAGCAGTAAAATTAGTTAAAGAAACAAGTATTACTAAATTTGATTCTTCAATTGAAATAGCTATGAACCTAAATGTTGATCCTAAAAAAGCTGATCAACAATTAAGAGGTGCTATCGTTCTACCAAAAGGAACTGGTAAAACAAATCGTATCTTAGTAATAGCT
This sequence comes from uncultured Bacilli bacterium, assembly GCA_944331725.1. The sequence goes on from CALVJE010000006.1 coordinate 17,510, forward strand.
AAAGGAGACAATGCTAAAGCTGCTCAAGAAGCAGGAGCAGACTATGTTGGAGATCAAGATTACTTAGATAAAATAGCTAATGAAAACTGGTTTGAATTTGATACTATGATTGCAACTCCAGATATGATGCCTTTACTAGGTAAATTAGGACGTGTTTTAGGACCTAAAGGTTTAATGCCAAACCCTAAGACAGGAACAGTTACTACAGATGTTGCAAAAGCAGTAACTGATGCTAAAGCAGGACGTGTTGAATATCGTACTGATAGCTTTGGTAATATTCATTCTTTAATTGGTAAAGCATCATTTACTGAAGAAGACCTATTAGATAATATTAATGCCTTTGTAGCACAAATTATGAAAATTAAACCTGCTACAGTAAAAGGTGATTATATTAAAAACATATCTATTTCATCAACTATGGGTCCTGGAATTAAAATTCAAATTAATTCTTTTGACAAATAGTAGATTATAGAATATAATAATTATGCAAATTAATTAATCAGTGCCAAAGACAGTAGGTAAAAACGTAAATCCTACCGAGGACTATCTTTATAAATAAAAGTTCTTGGGGGATATCTCTAGAACTTTTTTGCACTGACAAAAGATAGGAGGAAAGAAAATGGCTAATCAAAAAATCTTAGCTAAGAAGCAAGAAGTAATTGATGAAATCAAAGATAAAGCAACTAACAGTTCAAGCTTTGTTCTATTTGATTATCGTGGTCTAACTGATGCTGAAATTAAAGAGTTAAGACGTGCTTTAAGAGAAGCTGATGCTAATTACAAAGTATATAAAAATACTTTAATGGCTAGAGCTTTCAAAGACTTAAACATTGATTTAAGTGAAGCTTTAGAAGGACCTAGTGCTTTTGCTTATAGTACTGATCAAATAGCTCCAATCAAAGTATTATCAGACTTTGCAAAAGATCACGAAGCATTAGTTTTAAAGGTTGGTTATGTTGATGGTGAAGTAGCAGACAATGCTAAACTTGCTGAATATGCAAAGATCCCATCAAGAGATGGCTTACTTACTATGCTTGCAGGTGGTATGATAGGACTTGTTCGCGACCTATCTATCTGCTTAAATTTATATAGTGAACAAAAAGAAGAAAATTAAAATATAGGAGGAAAATAAAATGGCAAAATTAACAAAAGAAGAATTTATTAGCTCATTAAAAGAAATGAATCTTTTAGAAATTAAAGAATTAGTAGATGCAATGAAAGAAGAATTTGGTGTAGATCCATCAGCAGTTGCAGTAGCTGCTCCAGGAGCTGCTGCTCAAGAAGATGCTGCTCCATCTACAGTTACAGTATCAATTTCTGATGCTGGAGCTGCTAAAGTTGCAGTTATCAAAGTAGTTCGTGAAATTACAGGACTAGGATTAAAAGAATCTAAAGATTTAGTTGACAATGCTGGTTCTCCAATTAAAGAAAACATTTCTGTTGAAGAAGCTAATGAAATTAAAGCAAAATTAGAAGAAGCTGGTGCTACAGTAGAAGTTAAGTAATTAGCTTCTTTTTTTATGCAATTTTTGTCCGAACTAAATATGGAACACTTTATGATTTAAATCCAATTATAAATAATGCTCAATAATTAAGAAAAACTTGTTATTAAAAACTTTTCTTTTCTTTTAAAATGTGCTAATATAAGACACATTAGAAAGGAGGACCAGCAATGGCAATGAATAATTTGAGGATTAATAAAATAAAACTTGAATATTTACTTAAAAATATAAAGCCTGTAGAGCAGATTAAAGATAAACAGGAGATAACAGTAGATATTGATGAATTAACAATAGATGAAAAATATAAACCATACATAAAAGAGTTTATTAAAAAGACTAGTGCTAACTTTAATTTTAGAAATCCAAATGAAAAATTAAAGACATTAACTATTAAACAAAGAACAATATTGCAAACTTTACTATTTCCAACTAGTGAAGCAAGTTATGATATTTTTAACAATAAAATTTATGTAGGAAAAAATATAGATGATTCCATATATCACGAACTATTTCATGCATTTACTAGTTATAAGAAAAATGCTTTATCAACAGTTTCTGGCTTTAATTATACAAATATACATGCTAATATTGCGAGAAGATTAAATGAAGGATATACAGATTTATTAACGAATCGCTATTTTGATATTGATGTCGCTTATATGATAGAAGCAAATATTGCTAGGAAAACGGAGCTAATATTAGGAGAAAAAAATATGCAAAATTTCTATGCTTCTAATAATTTGTATGCAATAATTAAATTCTTATCAAAGTTTTCATCTGAAGAAGAGGCACTTACTTTCATTAATTCTGTGGATAAACTAGGTATATATAGAAATAATATAAAAAAATCTATACAAATTATGAATATATTATCAAATTATTTAGTTGATGTTTATGTGAATGTTTTGGTTGAATTCTATTCACGGGGGAAGTTCGATAAAGAAGATATTAATATTTCCTTCTCAATATTTAAAGAAGAATTTACTAAATATGCATTTTATAATGATGATATTGAAAAAGAATATTTAAGAAGTTCTGACTACCTTGATATAACTTCTAAACTGTCAAATGACAATTTTGAAAAAGAACTTCGAAAAAAAGTGTTGACGAAATAAAAAAAATAGTGTATTATAACACTACGAAAGGAGACAAACTATATACTTTTGTATAATGGGTTGTCTCTTTCTTTGTTTTTGAGGTGATGTTAATGAGTCATTATTTTGAAAATGACCAGAATCTCCCTAGTAATTTAAAAAAAACTACAACAACAATCTTTGATCAAAACTTTATTTTCTATACGGATAATGGCGTCTTCGCTAAACACGGTCTTGACTATGGTAGTAGATTACTTTTAGAGTCACTGCCTTATGATGATTTAAAAGGACCGGTACTAGATGTTGGTTGTGGCTATGGGGTGCTAGGCATTATTGTTAATAAAAAGACTAATTTAGATGTAGATATGAT